>JAHFPH010000031.1 GCA_023266845.1 Rhodospirillaceae bacterium | reverse complement strand
GGCACGGAATTCGGCGACATCGAGTTGGTGGCGCCGCCCGCGCGCGCCACCGGCAAGGGGCCCGAATTCGGCCGCGTGCCCAAGCTCGGCGAGCACACCGACAAGATCAGGCGGGAGTTCGGGGGTTAGCCCGGCTTCCTGTCCTTCATGTACTCGCTGGGCCGATCGAGCACGGCCATCGTGCAGCGCGACACGCAGACGAGCTTGCCGTCGGCGTTCTCGATGCGGATTTCCCAGACATGCGTGGCGCGGCCCAAATGCAGGGGCCGGGCCGTGCCGGTGACATGGCCGTCGGCGGCGGCGCGCACATGGTTGGCGTTGATCTCCAGGCCCACGCAATAATGCTTGGCCGGATCGACGCACATCGTCGCCGCCCAGGAGGCGAGCGTCTCGGCCAAGGCCACCGACGCGCCGCCATGCAGCACCCCGCCGGGCTGGCGCGTGCGCTCGCTCACCGGCACGCGGCCTTTCAAGTAGTCGTCGCCGATTTCCACGAGCTCGATGCCCAGGGTTTCGAGCATCGAGTTCCGCCCGCGCGCGTTGGCTTCGCCGAGCGTGTAGGTCTTGAACCAGATGGCCATCGTCAGTTCTTCTTCGCCGGGCGCATCATCGCCCATTCCTCGTCGGTCAGCTTGGCGAGGAAGTTCAGCTGCCCCGCGCCTTTAAGCCAGCGCCCGGCGTCGATCGTCACGCATTCGCCATTGATGTATTCGGAATAGTCCGACAGCAGGAACGCGGCCAGATTGCCCAGCTCCTCGTGCCTTCCCGGCCGGCCCAGCGGGTTGTTGGTTTCAATTTCCTTGGCGAGGTCCGCGCGCGGCACCAGGCGCGACCAGGCGCCTTCGGTCGGAAACGGGCCCGGCGCGATGCCGTTGAGCCGAATGCCGCGCCCGCCCCATTCCACGGCGAGCGACTGCGTCATCGCCAGCACCCCCGCCTTGGCCATGGCCGAGGGCACGACATAGCCGCAGCCGGTCCAGGCATAGGTGGCGAGGATGCTGAGCACGCTCGCCTTGCGTTTCTCGTTGAGCCATTTCTTGCCGCAGGCCCAGGTGACATAGGCGGTGCCGTGCAGAACGATGCCCAGGACCGCGTCGACCGCGCGCGTGCTCAAGGTTTCGCTGCGCGCGGCGATGTTGCCGGCGGCGTTGTTGACCAACGCGTTCAAGGGCGCGCGCCGCCACTGCGCCTCGATCATCGCCTCGACCTGACCGGCGTCGCGCACATCGCAGACATGGTACGCGGCGCGGTTCTTGAACGCTGAATTGAATTCGGCCGCGGTATCTTTAAGCACCTGCGCGCGCCGCCCGCAGATCACCAGTGAAGCGCCCAGCTCCAGGAACCTTTTGCCCATCGCCTTGCCCAGGCCGGTGCCGCCGCCCGTCACCAGGATGGTTTTGTTCTTCAACAGATCGGGTTGGAACATCGCGCGTCACCCCACAAACGAAACCTCATCCTTCGACAGGCTCAGGATGAGGTTTGCAAAGCGTTACCTTAACGGCCTCACCCTGAGCCTGTCGAAGGGTGAGGCAGCGATGGACGGCCCCGCTAAAGCGCCTTCGCGCGTTCGCGCAGGATGAATTTCTGGATCTTGCCGGTCGAAGTCTTTGGCAGCGGGCCGAACACCACGGTTCTAGGCGCCTTGAAATGCGCCATCGCCGCACGGCAATGCGCGATCACCTCGTCCGCGGTCGCCGCGGCGCCGGGCTTGAGCGTGACGAAGGCGCAAGGGCTCTCGCCCCATGTCGCGTCGGGCCTGGCCACCACGGCCGCTTCCATCACGGCGGGATGGCGGTAGAGCGTCTCCTCCACCTCCAGCGACGAGATGTTCTCGCCGCCCGAGATGATGATGTCCTTGGCGCGGTCCTTGATTTCGATGTAGTTGTCCGGGTGCCAGACCGCCAGGTCGCCGCTGTGGTAATAGCCGCCGCTGAGGGCGGCGCGCGTCGCCTCGGGGTTTTTCAGATACCCTTTCATCACCGTGTTGGCGCGGATCATGATCTCGCCCATGGTCTTGCCGTCGCGCTTCACGGGCTTCAGCGTTTTGGGATCGGCGACGATCACGCTGTCCATCATGGCGCAGGCCACGCCCTGGCGCGCCATTTTCAACGCGCGGTCGCGCACGGGAAGCCCAGGCCAGTCGGGCTGCCAGGCGCAGATCGTCGCCGGCCCGTAGCATTCGGTCGTGCCGTACATGTGGGTGACGCGGAAGCCCATCGCCTCCATCGCCTCGATCACGGGCGTCGGTGGCGCGGCGCCGCCGGTGACGACCTCGACCTTGCGCGCCAACCGGCGCTTAGCCGTGTCGGGCGCATGCGCCAGCATGTTGAGCACGACCGGCGCTCCGCACAGATGCGTGACGCGGTTGGCGATGATCGAATCGAACACCCGCGCCGGCTCGACCTTGCGCAGGCAGACATGCGTCGCACCCGCCGCCGTGACGCCCCAGGTGAAGGTCCAGCCGTCGCAGTGGAACATCGGCAGGGTCCACAGATAGACGCTGTCGGGGCCAAGGCCGATGGTCAGCGCATTGCTGAGGGCCGAAAGGTAAGCGCCGCGATGGTGATACACCACGCCCTTGGGCTTGCCCGTGGTGCCCGACGTGTAGAGCAGGCAGATGGATTGCCATTCATCGTTCGGCGCGACCCAGGGGAAATCCGGGTCGCCTTCGGCCAGAAGCTGCTCGTAGGTCGTCTTGCCCAGGCGCTTGCCGTCCGGGAACAGATGATCGTCGATATCGACCACAGAGATTTTGCGCTTAACGCGCTTCAGCGCCTCGGCGACCACGCCGGCGTATTCGCCGTCCACCAGCAGCAACTGGGCCCGGCCATGCGCGAGGATATAGGCAATGGTGGCGGCGTCGAGCCGGTAGTTGAGCGCGTTGAGCACCGCGCCCGCGGCCGGCACGCCATAATGCGCCTCGAGCATCGCCGGCACGTTGGGCGACATGATCGCCACCGTGTCGCCCGCGCGGATGCCGCGGCGCTTCAGCGCCGAAGCCAGGCGCCGCGCGCGCGCGAAGAATTCGCCGTAGGTGATGACGCGCTCGCCGTGGATGATCGCGGGCTTGGCCGGGTACGCCTCAGCCGCGTTGGCGAGAAAGGCGATCGGCGAGAGCGGAACGTAGTTCGCGGGGTCCCGCTCCAACCCCGTTCCCGTCCTAGATTTGGCCCTGGGCTTTGGCCTCTTTTTTCGGCCTGCGGCCATGCCGCGCCCCTCCCCCTCGCGATCCTGAACCGAGTGTAGCGGCCCAGGGCGCGGGGGTGTAGCGGGCGGCCTTGCCGGCTCAGTTCGCCGTGCGCAGGGTCAAATCGCCGATGCCGGCGGCGATGTTGATGCCCTTCTGGCCCTCGACGCTGACGGGTTGTAGGGCGAACGACTTGCCACCGCCGCCGATCAGCGCGTTGGCGCCGGCGCCATAACCCGCCGCGGCCGACGCGGTACCGCCGACATAGTCGCCGGCCAAGGCACCCTGCGGCACGTCCCAGTTCGGCGCCACCACGGCCCACATGATCTTCGATTCCGACACATAGCCGATGTCGATGCCGAATTTCTTGATCGTGCCGTTATAGCGCTGCTTGTTGCCGCCGTTGCCCGGCAGGTAGACGCAATTCACGTCGCGGCTGGAGCCCACGACGAAGCCGAAGCCGCTCGAGACCGTGCATTCCAGCACGCCGATCTTCACGCCGTCGGCGTAGGCGGGGTCGGCGAAGGCGATAAGGCACGCCACGGCGGACAGTCCTAGAGTCTTTTTCACATTCATCTCCTGAACCGGTTGATCGGGTGGGGCGGAGTATCAGGACTTGGCTTTCGCGCCCTCGTCCGTCGGCTTGAACGCCAGGGACACGCCGTTGATGCAATAGCGCTGGCCCGTGGGCTTGGGCCCATCCTCGAACACATGGCCCAAATGCCCGCCGCACTTGGCGCAATGCACCTCGGTGCGGCGCATCAGGAAGGCATTGTCATCGGATGTCTCGACGCCGCCGTCCACGGGCTTGAAAAAGCTGGGCCAGCCCGTGCCGCTGTCGAACTTGGTTTCGGCGGCGAACACGTCTTGCCCACAAGCGGCGCAGTGGAACATGCCCTGGCGGTGTTCCATATTCAGCGGCGACGTGAACGGGCGTTCGGTGCCGTGCTCGCGCAGCACCCGATGCTGCTCGGCGCTCAACTGCTTGCGCCATTCCTCGTCGGACTTGGCGACGGGGAAATTGCCGGCAAGCTCCGGCTCTTTGCGAAACCATTTTCCCAAAGCCATCGTTCCCGCTCCATTTTTCCCGGGGCACGCGGAAGCTCGCCCATAAACATGGCATTATTCGGGCAGGCGCGAAACCCGCGACGATTTGTGCTTCGACTGGATTAGGGCGCGCAAACGGCGCGGCGTCATCGGCAGCTCGGTAACCTCGACGCCCAAATCCCGCAACGCATCGTTCACCGCGTTGGCGATCGCCGCCGGCGGGCCGATCGCCCCGCCTTCGCCGATGCCCTTTTGCCCGAAGCGCGTCCAGGGTGAGGGCGATTCCATATGGTCGATGCCGATGTCCGGCACCTCGGTGGCGCCGGGCAGGATGTAGTCCGCCAGCGTCGAGGCGAGCGGCTGGCCGTTGGCGTCGAACGGCATTTCCTCGTAAAGCGCGGTGCCGATGCCCTGGGCTGCGCCCCCCAGCACCTGGCCGTCGACGATCATCGGGTTCACTAGCACCCCGCCGTCCTCGACCACCGCGTATTTCAGTATTTCCACGCGGCCCGTGTCGGTGTCGACCGCCACCACGGCGGCATGCGCGGCATAGCTGAACGTGCCCGTGTCCTTCAACGGTTTGTATCCGGCTGTCGCTTCCAACCCGCCCGGATCGACATCGGTCGGAAGATGCTGCGGCTTCAGATGCCAGACATGCGCGATCTCATTTAAGGTCACGCTGCCGCCGGGGCCGATCACCTTGCCGCCGGCCACGCGCACCTTGTCGGGATCGGTCTGCAGCAGCTTGGCGCCGATGCGCGCGGCGCGGCGCGCGATCTCCTCGCAGGCCGTGGCCACCGCGCCGCCGGACATCACCATGCAGCGCGAGCCCCAGGTGCCGGTGCTATAGGGCGTCAGCGCCGTGTCGCCGTGGACCAGGCGCACATCGGCCGGGTCGACGCCCAGAATCTGGTTGGCGACCTGGGCCAGCGTCGTTTCCAGCCCCTGCCCGTGCGAATGCGCGCCGATGCGCAGCTCCAGCACGCCGTCCGGCGTCAGCCGCGCGGTGCATTGCTCGTGGCCCGGCACCATCGGGATGCCCCATCCGTGATAGACCGAGGTGCCATGCGCCGCCTGCTCGCAGAAAATCGCCAGGCCGGCGCCGACGCGCCGCCCGTCCTTTTCGCCGCGCTTTTGTCGCGCGCGCACACCAGGCAGGTCGATGGCCTGGACCGCGCGCCTCAAGCATTCGGGATAGTCGCCGCTGTCGAACAATTTATTGGTGATGTTGGTGAACGGCATCTCGTCCTTGCGCACGAGATTTTTCATGCGCACCTCGTGCGGCTCGAGCTTGCATTCCCGCGCGATCGCGTCGATCAGCAATTCGATGGCAAAGCACACGCCGGTGCGCGCCACGCCGCGGAACGGCAGGATCGGCGGCTTGTTGGTGGCGACCGAAAACGTGCGGCAGCGGTATTTGTCCATCTTGTAGGGGCCGGGCAGGATGCTGGCGACCTGCGCCGCTTCCAGGCAGGCCGAGAATGGATAGGAGGAATAGGCGCCCGCATCGACCGTGGCTTCGCACTCCACCGCCAGCAAGCGCCCATCGCGCTCGGCATAGGCGGTGATGTCGTAGTGATGCTCGCGGCAATTCGCGCCCGCGATCAACTGTTCGCGCCGGTCTTCCAGCCAGCGCAAGGGGCAGCCAAGCTTGCGCGCGCCCCAGGCCAGGCACACCTCTTCGGGCAAAAGAATTCCCTTGTAACCGAACCCGCCGCCCACGTCGGGCGCGACCACGCGGATCTTGCCGTGATCGATGCCCAGGCACTCGCTCAATCCCGAACGCACGATATGCGGCATCTGGGTGGCGGAATGCAACACGAGCTGGCCGAGGCGCGTGTTCCATTCGGCCAGCGCGCCGCGCCCCTCGAGCGGCGCCATGTGCTGGCGCGCGGTGCGGAATTCGCGGCGAACCTTTATGGGCGCGCTGCGCTTGATCTCTTCAAGGTCGGCATCGACCGAAGTTTCGAGAAAGACATTGTCGCCCCAATCCGGATGCAGCAGGGGCGAGCCCGCTTCGCGCGCCCGCAGCATGTCGTGCACCGCCGGCAGTTCCTCGTACTCCACCGCGACGCGCTCGGCGATGTCCTCGGCCTCGGCGCGGGTGCGGGCTATGACCATCGCCACCGCCTCGCCCACCTGGCGCACTTTCTCGGCGGCGAGCACGTGCTGGTCGGATGCCTTGAACCCCTTCAGGCTCGACACCGCGCGGATCGGCTTTATCCCCGCCATGTCCGCGTGGACGAACACGCAGTCCTCATATCCCCTGGGCTTGGCGATCGACATGATGCGCGCATGCGCTAGGGGCGAGCGCAGGAAGGCCACTTCCTTCACGCCCGCCGGCGCGATGTCGGCCACGAACTCGCCCCGGCCGGCGAGGAAACGGGAATCTTCCTTGCGCCTGAGGCGCGCGCCGACGCCCTTTGCAGAAGCTGGCGGCGCGGTCACGCCGCTTGGATCAGGCGCGGCGCTCACGCCGCTTGGGCCTGCGGCAGGATCGAATCGGGATCGACCTTGGCGCCGCCATCCGCCGGCAAAGCCCAGAGCTGGCCGAAATGGATATAGACCGGTTGCATGCAGTGTCCCCGGGTTCGGTTTCCGCCCGAAAGTTACGCCCGGCAGAGCGGCCCCGCAACGGATTGCGCGGGGCTGCCCGAATAGAAGGCATTTGCGCGGCGGGGTTGCGGGGGCACGGCGTATCGGGCAAGGTCGCGCGCGTTTTCCACATCAAGGCGATGTGCCATGACCGAGACTGTCTTCGACGTGGTTGTGATCGGCGGCGGCCCGGGCGGCTATGTCGCGGCGATTCGCGCGGCGCAGCTGGGCCTCAAAACCGCCTGCGTCGAGAAGCGCGGCGCGCTGGGCGGCACCTGTTTGAACGTGGGCTGCATTCCGTCCAAGGCGTTGCTGCAATCCTCGGAGAAATACGAAGAGGCGAAGCATTCCCTGGCGCTGCACGGCGTGAAGCTCAGCGCGGTCGAGCTCGATCTCAAGACCATGATGGCGCGCAAGGACAAGGTGGTCGCGGATCTGACCAAGGGCGTCGAGTTCCTGTTCAAGAAGAACAAGGTGGACCACGTGGCCGGCACGGGAAGCATCGCCGCGCCCGGCAAAGTCGCCGTGAAGCTCAACAAGAGCGGCGAGCGGGCGCTGGCGGCGAAGAACATCGTCATCGCCACCGGATCGGAATCGATGCCGCTCGCGGGCGTCGAGATCGACGAGCAGCGCATCGTCAGCTCCACCGGCGCACTGGCGCTGGCCGAGGTGCCGAAGCATCTGGTGGTGATCGGCGCGGGGTATATCGGCCTGGAAATGGGCTCGGTGTGGAAGCGCCTGGGCGCGGAAGTGACGGTCGTGGAATTCCTGCCGCGCATCACCCCTGGCATGGATGGCGAAATCGCCCAACAGTTCCAGCGCGTCCTGCAGCGCCAGGGACTGAAATTCATGCTCGGCACCAAGGTAACCGGCGCGAAGCAAAGCAAATCGGGCGTAAGCCTGACACTCGAGCCCGCCGCGGGTGGCGCTACGCAGACGCTCGACGCCGATGTGGTGCTGGTATCGATCGGTAGGCGTGCCTATACCGAGGGCCTCGGCCTTGACGCAGTAGGCGTCAAGCGCGACGCGCGCGGGCGCGTGGAGGTCGACGCGCATTTCCAGACCAACGTCAAGAGCATCTATGCGATCGGCGACGCGATTCGCGGACCGATGCTGGCGCACAAGGCCGAGGACGAAGGCGCGGTTTGCGCCGAGATCATCGCCGGGCAGTCCGGCCATATCGACTACGACGCGATTCCCGGCGTGGTCTATACTTGGCCCGAGGTCGCCTCGGTCGGCAAGGCCGAGGAGGACTTGAAGGCCGCGAATATCGACTACCGCGTGGGAAAATTTCCCTTCTCGGCCAACAGCCGCGCGCGCTGCAACGCCACCACCGACGGGTTCGTGAAAATCCTGGCCGACGCCAGAACCGACCGCGTGCTGGGCGCGCATATCATCGGGCCGGACGCCGGGACGCTGATCCAAGAAATCGTGCTGGGGATGGAATACAAGGCGGCGGCCGAGGACATCGCGCGCACCTGCCACGGCCATCCCGGATTGAGCGAGGCGGTGAAGGAAGCGGCCCTAGCCGTCGCCGGCCGCGCGATTCACGTATGAAAGCGACGCTCAGGCCCGGCCTCGCCCACACGCACCGCTTCACCGTCACCGAAGCCAAGACGGTGCCGAACCTCTACCCCGAGGCCGCTTGCTTCAGGGAAATGCCGCGCGTGTTCGCCACGGGTTACATGGTCGGGCTCCTGGAATGGGCCTGCATCGAGTTGCTGCGCCCGCATCTCGATCCCGGCGAGGGTAGCTTGGGCATCCATGTCGACGTATCGCATACCGCCGCCACGCCCGCCGGCATGACAGTGACGGTCGAAGCGAAACTGGAGGCGGTCGAGGGCAAGCGCCTGGATTTCTCGGTCGTGCTGCGCGACGAGATCGACGAGATCGGCCGCGGCAAGCATCTCCGCGCCGTGGTGCAGTGGGACAAGTTCAACGCCCGCGCCGTCGAGAAGGCCGCTAGGGCGAAGAAATAATCGCCCCATGCAGGCGATCGTCAATGTTGCGTTTCCGGTTTTCGCCATCATGGCCTGCGGCTGGGTATGCGGCCGGTTCGGGCTTCTGGGCGAGGCGTCGAGCGAGGCCCTGAACCGCTTCGTCTATTACGTCGCCTTGCCGCCGCTCTTGTTCCTGTCGACCGCTAGGGTGCCGGTGGCCGAGGTGTTGAACTTCGCGTTCCTGATCGCCTATGGCGGCGGCGCGATTCTGACTTTCGTGCTGGCGATGGCGGTGGTGCGCTTCACCTTCCCCGACCGGCTCGCCTGCCTGTCGCTGCACGGGCTGTCGTCGATCTACGGCAACACCGGCTATATGGGCATACCTCTTTTGCTGACCGCGTTCGGCCAGGCCGGCATGCCGCCGGCGATAGTGACCGCGATCATCAACGGCAGCATCGTAATCGGCGTCGCCACCGTGCTGGTGGAGTTGGATATCGGGCGCGGCAGCGGCAAAGGATTGCCCGAGCTAGCGCGCCACGTCGTCGCCGCGGTGCTGAAAAGCCCGCTGGTGCTGTCGCCGTTCGCGGGCATCGCGCTGTCGCTCGCAGGCATCAAGCTTCCAGCGGCGATCGATTCATTCTGCACGCTGGTGGGCGCGGCCGCTTCTCCTTGCGCCCTGTTCGCCATCGGGTTGTTCCTGGTCGGCAAGCCGATCGCCGGCGACCTGAAAGAGGTGTCGTGGCTGTGCGTGCTGAAACTGCTGGTGCAGCCCGCGATCACCTATTGGCTGGCGTTCCACATGCTGGCGATGGACCCGGTCTGGTCCAAATCGGCGGTGATCCTGGCGGCGCTGCCGATCGGCACCACGCTGTTCGTGGTGGCGCAGAAATACGGCATCTATGTGCGCCGCGCGACGGCCGGCATTCTGGTTTCGACCGTGCTGTCGGTGCTGACGGTTTCGACGCTGCTGGTGTTCCTGGAAATAGGCTGAGAACTATTCGGCCGGAGCGAGCGTGGCCGCGCGCTGGCGCCGCCGCCCCAGGCCGAAGGCCGTGGACATGGCCAGCAACTGGCCGCCGGCGACCAGGAAGATCACGGCCACGGGATAGTGATGGTCCAGCAGGAAGCCCGCGATCATCGGCGCGATCGTGGAGCCGAGGTCAAGCCCGGCATAGACGAACCCGAACACCTTGCCCGAAGCGCCCTTGGGCGTGGCGCTGCGCACCAGCATGTCGCGCGCGGCCGACGCGGTGCCGGCCATGAACCCCGCCACGGCGAGAAACGCGGCCAACTGGACGAACGAGGCCGCGGTCAGACCCCCGGCGACGATCAGCGTCGCCGCGCAAACCAAGCCCAGCGCCACCAGCAGTTCGTGCCGGCGGTAGCGGTCGGCGGTGTAACCGCCCGCGAGAATCCCGAGCGCCGAGCCGGTGAGATAGGCGGTCAGCGCGCTGAGGCCGGCGGCGATCGGAATGCCGTGCATCTCTTCCATCGTCGGCGCGAAGAAGCTTTGCAGCGCGGTTCCGGCGATCGCGAGGCACAGGAAATAGGCGAAACACAGCAGCATCGGCGCGGACAGAACCAGACTTAGGATCGAGCCTGTATTTCCGGGCAGCGCGCCTCCGCCTGACGCATGCTTCGCCACCGCGCCGGCGCGATCCTCGTTCAGGGCCGCGCGCTGCGCGTGGACCACCAGGGCCGCGATCAACCCGTAACAGGCGAGCATCGCAAACGCGTAGCGCCACCCGACCAGCGCGCTCAGCCCCAGCATGGTGAGCGGGCCGAGCACGAAACCCATCGTGCCGCCGAAGGCATGGATCGAGAAGGCGCGGCCCATGCGCCGCGGCGACACCGAGGCCGACAGGATGGAAAAATCGGCGGGATGGAACACGCAATTGCCGATGCCCAGCGGCACCATCAGCGCCACGATCAGCCAATACGAAGGCGCCAGTGAAATCGCCAGCATCGATGCGCCCAAAAGGATCATGCCGCCGATCAGCATGGCGCGCGCACCCAGCCGGTCGACCATGAAGCCCGCGATCGGCTGGCCGATGCCGGAAACGCCGTAGAACACGGTGACCATCAGCCCCAACTCGGTATAGCTGACGTTGAAAACGTCCTTCAGCACCGGCACCAAAAACGGCAGCGTCATCTGGAAGAAATGGCTGGTGAAATGCGCCCAGCCGATCAGGCCGATGATGCGCGCGTCGCGATTCGCCGGGCGCGGGTCTGTTATGTCGGCGGCGGCGCTGCTATTCATGGATTGCGAAAATAGGGCGGCGCGCCCGGCCCCGGCAAGCGCGGGCGGCGCATGGCTAGCCTTCGTTTCCTAGGGCGCGGGATTGAGGAACGCCTTGGTTTCCGCCACCGCCTCGGCCAGGCCGAGCCGCTTGGGCTCGACGCCCGGCGGAAAGGCGCCGAACAGGCGCGACGGCATGGCGCGGTCCAACAGCACGAACACGCCGATATCGTCGGCCCGGCGCACCAGCCGGCCGAACGCCTGTTTGAGCCTGAGGCGCGTGATCATGTCGTCGTAGGTGCGCTGGCCGAACTCCGCGCGCCGCGCCTTGTGCAGCAGATCGGGACGCGGCCAGGGCACGCGGTCGAACACGATCAGGCGCAGCGCGCGGCCCGGCACGTCCACCCCGTCGCGCACCGCGTCGGTGCCGAGCAGGCACGCATTGCCCTCGGCGCGCAGGATGTCGACCAGCGTCGCCACGTCCATGCCGTCGACATGCTGGGCGTAGAGCGGCAATCCGGCCGCCTCGATCGGCTGGGCCAGGCGTTTATGCGCCTCGCGCAGGCGCGAGATCGCGGTGAACAATCCCAGCGCCCCGCCGCCCGACGCCAGGAACAATTCGCGATAGGCCGCGGCGATCTGGGCCATGTCGTCTTTCTGCACGTCGGTGACGATGAACACGCGCGTCAGGCTCTGGTAGTCGAACGGCGACGGCACGGCGGCTCGGATCGCGGGCTTGGCCAGGTGCCGTGCGCCGCTGCGCGCCTCGGCGGCTTTCCAATCCGCCTCCATATCGCCCGAGCCGTCGGTTAGCGTGGCCGAGGTGACGGCGATGCCATGCGCGCGCTCGGCCACGATCTTGGAAAAGGGCAGCATCGGATCGACCCAATGCCGGTGCATGCCCAGATCGAAATCGCGCCCGTCGATACGCTCGATCGACAGCCAGTCGACGAATTCCTTGGGCGTGCCGGCGCGCAAGGCGCGCAGCATGCCCTGCCAGGACTTCAGCGCGTCCTCGCCGCGCCGCTCGATCGCGCGCGCCATCGCCTCGATCCTGAGGCGCGTGTTGCTGTCGAGCTCGGCGGCCTCGTCGTCCAAACGCGCGCGCAGGGCGACGCGCAGCACGCCCAGGGGCAGTACGATGCGCTCCAACTGCTTGTCGAGATCGGCGGCGGCCTCGAGCAGGCCGGCGACCGGCTGGCCCGTCTCACATTCCAAGGCGCCGCCGCGATCCTCGCTGCGCGCGCGCACCTGCTGGCGCACCAGCGCCAGGAATTTCTCCGCCACGCCGTGCGGCTGGCCCTCGGCCACGCGCGCGGGCCAGCCCTCGCCCGGCAGCGCGCGGGCCGCGACCTGCAGCGCGTCGATCGCGGCCATCGCCTTTTCGTCGCCCGCGATCAGATCCTCGATGCGTCGCTTCAATCCGCGCGCGCGGCTGGAGCGCGCCTCGGCGCCCAACAGCCAGCGCCGGAGCTCCGCCGTCTCCTGCCCGGTCAGGTCGGACGAAAAGGCGCTGTCGGCCGCGTCGAACAGATGATGCCCCTCGTCGAACACCACGCGCGTCGGCACGCGGCCGTCGTCGCCCGCGCGCGCCGCCTCGACCAGCACCAGCGCGTGGTTGGCGACCACCAGCCGCGCGCGGCGCGCGCGGCGCACGCTGCGCTCGATGAAGCATTTATGGTAATGCGGACAGGCGGAATAGACGCATTCCCCGCGCCGGTCCGTCAGGTTCACCGTGCGCGCGCGACCCGCGAGCTCGGCGAGCCACGAGGGAAAATCCCCGCCCATCATGTCGCCGTCGCGCGAACGCCCGGCCCAGCGCGCCATAAGACCGAGGGCGATGGCGTCGCGCGGCCTGGCGCCCATGCTGCGCACCGCCTCTTCGAAATTCAGCAGGCACAGATAATTCTCGCGCCCCTTGCGCAGGACCACGCGGCGCGCCTTTTCGACCGGGTCGGGGTAGAGCCGGTCGAGCTCGTCGTCGATCTGGTGCTGCAGGTTGCGCGTATAGGTGCTGAGCCACACCGCGCCCTGGTTCTTCTCGGCCCACAGGCTGGCCGGCGCGATATAGCCCAAGGTCTTGCCGACCCCGGTGCCGGCCTCGGCCAGCACGGCATTGGGCTCGCCCTCGCGCTCGCGCGGCCCGAAGGCCGCCGTGAGCGCCGAGGCGTAGTCGCCTTGCTGCGGCCGCGCCTCGGCCCCCTGCCCCAGCAACTGGTTGAGTCGCGCGCGCGCCTCGATCGGCTCGACGCCGATATGGCCGGGCGGCGGCTCGGGCGCGTGCTCGGCCCATTCGCCCAAGCGCAGCCAGACGCTGAGCGCGGCAGCCGGGGCGGTGAGGCGCTGATCCTCGGGATCGACGCCAAGCGCGCCCAGCACCGCCGGACCCCAGCTCCATCCCGCGCGGTGCATGACCAGCGCGATGGGAACCGCGTCGGAGCGGCGCGCGCCGCCGTCGTCGGAAAGCCGCGCCAGAAGCGCCCGGGCGGCGGCCAGCAGCGTGCCGGGGCAATCCTCCAGCGTTTGCGGGACGGACAGGCCCAAGGCCTGCGCCAAGCCGCGCGGCGTGGGCGGGCAGAACCGAGCCGGCAAGGCGAAAGCGAACAGCTCGAGCACGTCCAGCGCCGGAAACGGATCGATTTTCAAGCGCCGCGCGGTGACCGGCAAATGGC
Source organism: Rhodospirillaceae bacterium (assembly GCA_023266845.1). Lineage (GTDB taxonomy): Bacteria > Pseudomonadota > Alphaproteobacteria > JAEULC01 > JAEULC01 > JAEULC01. Next base: position 16,921 of record JAHFPH010000031.1, on the reverse strand, counting down.
AGACCAGCGGCTTCTTGTTGTCGGTCAGCAGGCGCGCTGCATCGGCGGGCGCCAAGGTCTCGACCTCGCCGTCGGCGCTGAGCCAGGCCGCGCGGCTGGCCCCCGCCACCAGAGCGGGCGCGCGCAGGGCGGCGGGGCCGCGGCGGAACGGAACCACGACGGAAGACGACATGGGTGCAGTATACCGTTTGGGTTGACGCGACGGGGCGGCGTTTCTAGGGTGGCCGCCCGCGAAAGGATCCCGTCCAGGCCATGAGCAGCGATCGAGATTTAGCCCTTAAAGCCCGCGCCTGGCCGTTCGAGGAGGCGCGCAAGCTCGAGCAGCGCGTCGGCGGCAAGACGCCGGAAAAAGGCTATGTGCTGTTCGAAACGGGCTATGGCCCGTCGGGCCTGCCGCATATCGGCACCTTCGCCGAGGTGGTGCGCACGACCATGGTGCGCCACGCCTTCCACTGCATCAGCGACATCCCCACGCGCCTGTTCGCCTTTTCCGACGACATGGACGGGTTGCGCAAGGTGCCGGACAACGTGCCGAACCAGGAGATGCTGGCGAAATATGCAGCGGTCCCACTGGCCAACGGTGACATCCTTGGCGGCATACCGTTGACCAAGATCCCCGATCCGTTCGGCCAGCACGAAAGTTTCGGCCATCACAACAATGCCCGGCTGCGCGGGTTCCTGGATACGTTCGGCTTCGAGTACGAATTCCAGAGCGCCACCGAGTGCTACACGAGCGGACGGTTCGACAGGACTTTAATCGTCGTGCTTCAACACTACGACGAAATTATGAAGATAATGCTGCCAACGTTAGGAGGAGTTCGTCAGAAAACCTATTGCCCGTTCCTGCCAATCAGCCCCAAGAGTGGACGCGTTCTGCACGCGCCCGCCGTCGAAGTGAAGCCTGACAAAGGAACGATTGTCTTCCGGGACGAGAACGATCAGCTATTCGAAACAGGAGTCACCGGCGGCAAATGCAAACTTCAATGGCGCGCGGACTGGCCGATGCGCTGGGTGGCGCTGGATGTCGATTACGAAATGTCGGGCAAGGATTTGATCTCGTCGGTCGAGCTCGGCACCAAAATCGCGCGCGTCATCGGCGGGCGGCCGCCGGTCAACCTGACCTATGAATTGTTTTTGGATGATAAGGGAGAAAAAATCTCCAAATCCAAAGGCAACGGGCTGTCGGTCGAGGACTGGCTTAAATACGCGCCGTGGGAAAGCCTGGGCTTGTTCATGTTCCAGAAGCCGCGCGCCGCCAAGAAGCTCTATTTCGACGTGATTCCGCGCGCCGTGGACGACTACATCCAGCAGCTTGAAGCCTTTCCCAAGCAGGACGCGGCGCAACGGCTGGAGAATCCGGCCTGGCATGTCCATGCCGGCAAGCCGCCCGCGCCTCCGGGCGGCCGCGCGCATCTGACCTTCGGCATCCTGTTGAACCTGGCCGCGGTGGCGAATGCCGAGAACAAGTCGGTCTTATGGGGGTTCATCCAGCGTTACGCCCCCGATGCCTCGCCCAAGAGCGATCCGCTGCTGGATCATCTGGTGGGCCACGCCATCGCCTATTACCGCGACTTCGTGAAGCCGACGCGCAAATACCGCGCGCCCGACGAAACCGAACGCGCCGCGCTGAGCGAACTGGCCGAGGCGCTGAAGACCTTGCCGGCGGACGCCGATGCCGAGGCGATCCAGAACGAGGTCTACGCCATCGGCAAGAAACACCCGTTCAAGGAACTGCGCGGGTGGTTCCAGGCGCTGTACGAAGTGCTGCTGGGCCAGAGCCAGGGGCCGCGTTTCGGCTCGTTCGTGGCCCTTTATGGCCGCGAGGAAAGCCGCCGCCTGATCGAACGCGCGCTCAAGGGCGAGGATTTGTCGAAAGCCTAGGCCGGCGCGCCCATGCCTAGTGGATGAACCCGAGCCAGCGCGGCAGGAACAGCGATATCTCGGGAAACGTCGCCAGCACCAGCAGCACCGTCACGATCGCCGCCAGGAAGGGCAGCAAGGGACGCATCAGCGTGTCCATCGACAGGCCGCTGATCGCCATGCCGACGAACAGGCACAAGCCCACCGGCGGCGTGATATGGCCGACCGCCGAGGCGACGACGCAGATCAGGCCGAAATGGATCGGGTCGACGCCAACGGCCATGGCCACGGGCAGCAGCACCGGCACCGTGACCAGGATGATTTCCGAGGGCGTCAGGAACGTGCCGAGAATCAGGTACAGCACGATCACCATCATGATGAACAGCCACCAATGCGGCGCGATCGTGGCGATCGATTCGGCCACGCGGAACGGGAACTTCGAATAGGTCAGCACCCAGCCGAACGCGCCGACGAAGCCGATGATCAGGCCGATGACGCCGGACAGCCGCGCCGAATCGGCGAAGATTTTCGGCAGCTCGCGCCACGACGAATCGCGATAGAGCAGCGGCGGCACGACCAGGGCATAGACCACCGCCACCGCCGCGGCCTCGGTCGGCGTGAACCAGCCGAACAGAATGCCGCCCATGATGATGATCGGAATCATCAGCGCCGGCAGGGCCTGGTACAGCACGGTCTTGAACTGTTGCAAGGTAGGCGGCGGTTCTTTCGGGTATCGGCGCTTGCGGGCGATGACGAACACCGGCACGCCCATGCCGACCCCGACCAGAATGCCGGGGATGACGCCGGCGGCGAACATGGCCGCCACCGACTGGTCGGCCATCCAGGCATAGATCACGGCGATGATCGAGGGCGGGATGATCGGCGCGACCACGGCGGCCGAGACCGACAGGGCGGTCGCGAAATCCAGGTGATAGCCCTTGCGCACCATCTGCGGGATCAGGAAGGTTCCGAGCGCCGACACGTCGGCCACCGCCGAGCCCGAGATGCCGCCGAAAAACATCGAGCTCGCGAGGTTGACGTAGGCCAGCCCCCCGCGGAACCGCCCGACCAGGACGGTGGCGAGGTCGATGATCGCGCGCGCCACGCCGCCGCGCGCCGCGATGTTGCCGGCCAGGATGAACAGCGGCGCCGACAACAGCAGGTACGAATCCGACAGCAGCCCGACGAATCGCGTGGGAATGATGATCGGGTTCAGCGCCGGATACAGGAACGACGCGCCGAGCGCGCCGACCGCCATGGCGATGCTGATCGGCATGCCCAGCAGGATGAAGATGCCGAAAACGATCAGGAGGGTTTCCGCCACAGACCCCTCAGCGCGGAAAAGAGTTTGCGAAGCATCGGCAGGATGATGAGCACGGCGCCGACCGGCACCGCGACGAACACATAGCCGAGCGGCAGCCCGAGGCCCGCGCTGGTCTGCAGCTGCGCGTTCGGCACCAGCACGAAGCTCAACTTGATCAGGTAGAGAAACAGGTAAATGCTGGCGCCGGTGGTTAGTAACAGCATCAGCGCACGCAGGCGGGGCCCGAGCCGATTGACGAAATAGTCGAGGATCGTGTGCTGATCGCGCTGCATGGCGGAAGCGGCGCCGATCATCACCAGCCAGATGAACAGATAGCGCGGCACTTCTTCGAGGCCGTCGATCCCGACCCGGCCGAGGAAGCGCAACACCACCTGCAGAAACACGGCCCCGGTCATGACGGCGAGGATCAACCCGCCGACATGGCCGAGCGCGTCATAGGCGCGTTTCAAGGGATCCACGACGCCGGCTTACCCGGATGAACGAGGCGCCCGCCGCTACTTGATGGCCAGGATGAAGTCCACCATCTTCTTCGCGTCCTTGCCGGCTGGCGTGGCGTAGAATTCCTCGTACACGCCCTGCGTCGCCTGGCGGAACGGCGTGGCGTCGGGCTTGGTGATGGTGACACCCTTGGCCCGTACCTGGTCCTGGATGGTCTTGTCCTCGTCCACGATGAACTTGCGATTGAACTGCCGGCAATGCTCCCAGGCCGCCATGATCGCCTTTTGCCCATCAGCGTCCTGCTTGGCCCACGACGCCTTGGACATGATCATCGCCACGGCCTGATGGGTGTGGCGCACGTCGGCGACGAACTTGACGATGTCGTAAAACTTGTTGTGGTAATAGGTGTTGATGCCGCCCTCGGCGAAGTCGATCACCTTGGTCTGGAGTGCGGTCGCGACCTCGGGGAACGCGATCGGCGTCGAGATCATGCCCAGCGCCTTGAAGGTGGCGACCAGGATCTTGTCCTCCTGCACGCGCACCTTCTTGCCCTTGACGTCGGCCAGCGAATTGATCGCGTAGTGTCCGTAGATGCCGCGATAGCCGGCGGCGATGAAACCGATCAGCTTCAAGCCTTTCTGGTCGAGCACGCCGGCGTAGTATTTCGCGATGGTGTCGCCGCCATCCAGCGCCTTGAACACGTGGTCGTAGTCGCGGAAGATATAGGGCAGCTGGAACACCGACATTTCGGCAATCAGCGTCGACAGCGGCGCGGTGGTGATCGGCCCGAAATCGACCGCGCCGAGTTGGATCTGCTGCGCCACCTCGCGCTCGCCGCCCAAGGCGCCGGAGTGATGGTGCGCGACCTTGATCTTGCCGCCCGAAAGCTCGTTGAGCTTGTCGACGAACTGCTGCGCGGCCAGCGACGTGCCATGCGACGCCGGATTGACGTTGCCGAGCGTCATGTCCTTGGTTTGCGCTAGGGCCGCACCGCCGTCGGCCAGCAGCGAAACCGCGGCGGCGAGACACAAGCCGACGGAACCGAGCGAACGAATCGACGCCATGAAATTCCCCCCGTTGTTGGCCGGTTTCTTCAGCGACGAAGGCGGATCGAATGCGCCCCGCACCGCTTGTTCTTGGCCGCGTTGACTTAAGCCGCGGCAGACCGGCGCTGCGAAACCATCCTGTCGCGGGACGGCGGCGGCGGTCAAGCCCGCCGCGACGGGACGGCGCGATTGAGGGCGACGGAAAGGCGTTACTCGAACGCCTCTTCCCAGGAGCCTTGCGTGGCGGCCTTGGAATATTCGGTGGCGCGGTTCTCGAAAAAATTCGTGTGCTCGGCGCCGTTCATCATGTCGTCGAGCCAGGGCAGCGGATTGCGCTCGATCCGGTAGATCGGCTGCAGGCCCAGCTGCGTCAGCCGCCGGTCGGCGATGAAGCGGATATAGCGCTTGACCTCGGCCCCGGTCAGCCCGTCGACCGAGCCCAACTCGAAGGCGAGGTCGATGAACGCGTCCTCGTGCTCGACGATGGTCGAGCCGGCGACGTAGAGCTGGCGCTGGAACTCCGCGTTCCAGATCTCGGGATTCTCGGCCACGAATTCGCGGAACAGGCGGATGATCGAGTTGGTGTGGAGCGTTTCGTCGCGCACCGACCAGCTGACGATCTGCCCCATGCCCTTCATCTTGTTGAAGCGCGGGAAGTTCATCAGGATCGCGAAACTGGCGAACAGCTGCAGCCCCTCGGTGAAGGCGCCGAACACGGCCAGCGTCTTGGCGATGTCGGCCTTGGTGTTCACGCCGAACTGGCGCATGTAGTCGTATTTCGCCTTCATCTCGGCATAGCGCAGGAAGGCGGAATACTCGGCCTCGGGCATGCCGATGGTGTCGAGCAGGTGCGAATAGGCGGCGATATGCACCGTCTCCGTGCTGGCGAAGCTGGCCAGCATCATGCGCACCTCGGTCGGTTTGAACACCCGCGCGTAATGCGTCATGTAGCAGTTGTTCACTTCGACGTCGCTTTGCGTGAAGAAGCGGAAGATCTGCGTCAGCAGATTGCGCTCGACCGGCGTGAGCTTGCGGTGCCAGTCCTTCACGTCGTCGGCCAGCGGCACTTCCTCGGGCAGCCAATGGATACGCTGCTGCGTCAGCCACGCGTCATAGGCCCAGGGATAGCGGAACGGCTTGTAGACGGGATTGTCGATCAAAAGGCCCATGAGAAGTGCTCTCTATTAAAACGTGATTATTGTAGCTTAGGAATTGTTGAACAAACCACCCAGCCCACGTATGCCGCGTTTTTCGTTCAGGATCGGAGTATGGCCGTCGATCATTTGGCTTTCGACGTATGAAAGGCCAATGATACCGCTTCCGCAATAGTGGATATGCACTTCGTTCATTCCGAGCCGGAGAGCAGCATTCCATTTGTGATGATTTTGCAACCGGGTTTCTAGGTCGGTCGTCATTCCTGCGTATAGCGCTGTCTTGGTACCATCTGGATTCCGCCTAACAAATATGTAGTTCGCCGAACCTAGTGGCGGAATCGCATCGATGCCGTACACAAGGTGCATAAACCATTTGCCGTTCGCACCTTGCCAGTTATGGCCGCGCTGCTGCGGCGGTTGTGCCGACAAATTAAAAAGCGAATCTAGAAGTCCATTTGACATGCTGTGCTCCTATTTCTTGCGGGCCAATTTGTGCCCTTGCTTATTGGCAGGCCAGGCACTCGTCGTAGTCGACTTTCATCGCCGGATGCCTAGCGTCGTCGCGCTTTTCCGCCGCCGCCATCGCCGCGGCGACCGGATTGGCCGTGCCGTTGGTGTGCGCGTCGTGCGACGCCGTTTCGGCGCGCTGGATCGACTTGGAGCGGCAGTAATACAGGCTTTTCACGCCGCGCTTCCACGCCATGAGGTGCAGCTGGTGCAGCGTGCGCTTATGCACGTCGCCCGGCAGGAACAGGTTGAGCGACTGCGCCTGGCAGATGAAGGGCGCGCGGTCGGCCGCCAGATCGATCAGCCAGCGCTGGTCGATCTCGAACGCCGTTCTGAACACCTGCTTCTCGTCGTCGCCGAGAAAGTCGAGATGCTGCACCGAGCCCTCGTTGACGGTGACCGACGACCACACGTCCTCGCTGTTGCGGCCCTTCATGTCCAACAGGCGCGCGAGATACTTGTTGCGCACGTTGAAGCTGCCGCTGAGCGTTTTGTGGGTGAAGCTGTTGGCGGCCATCGGCTCGATGCCCGGCGAGGCGCCGCCGCAGATGATCGAGATCGACGCGGTGGGGGCGATGGCGATCTTGTTGGAGAACCGCTCCATCACGCCGTAATCGGCGGCGTCGGGGCAAGGCCCGCGCTCGGCCGCCAGTTTTTTCGACGCCGCGTCGGCGTGCTTCTTGATGTGCTCGAAGATGCGGCGGTTCCACACCTTGGCCATCGCCGATTCGATCGGCACCATCTGCGACTGCAGGAACGAGTGCAGCCCCATCACGCCCAGGCCCACGCTGCGTTCGCGCATCGCGGCGTACTTGGCTTTTTCCATGTGGTCGGGCGCGTTGTCGATGAAGTCCTGCAGGATGTTGTCGAGGAAGCGCATCACGTCCTCGACGAAGGTCGGGTGGTCCTGCCATTCGGTGAAGGTCTCGAGGTTCAGCGAGCTTAGGCAGCACACCGCCGTGCGGTCGCGGCCCAGATGGTCGCGGCCCGTGGGCAGCGTGATCTCGCTGCACAGATTCGAGGTCTTCACGTAAAGTCCGGCGAGTTTGTGATGCTCGGGAATCGCGCGGTTCACATGGTCGATGAACACGATGTACGGCTCGCCGGTTTCCACGCGCGCGGTCAGGATGCGGATCCACAATTGCCGCGCCGAGACGCGCCTTATCACCTGGTTGTCGCGCGGGCTGGTGAGCGCCCATTCCTCGTCGGCCACCATCGCGCGCATGAACGCGTCGCTGATCAGGATGCCGTGGTTGAGATTCGGCGTCTTGCGGTTGGGATCGCCGCCGGTGGGGCGGCGGATTTCGATGAATTCCTCGATCTCGGGATGGCTGACCGGCAGGTACACGGCGGCGCTGCCGCGGCGCAAGGAGCCTTGCGAGATGGCCAGGGTCAGCGAATCCATCACCCGGATGAAGGGGATGGCGCCCGAGGTCTTGCCGTTCTGGCCGACCTTTTCGCCGATCGAGCGCAGATTGCCCCAATAGCTGCCGATGCCGCCGCCGCGCGCGGCCAGCCACACGTTTTCGTTCCACAGGCCCAGGATGCCGTCCAGGCTGTCGCCCGCTTCGTTGAGAAAGCAGGAGATCGGCAGGCCGCGCGTCGTGCCCCCGTTCGACAGGACCGGGGTGGCGGGCATTAGCCACAGTCGGGAGATGTAGTCGTAGAGTCGCTGGGCGTGGTCGTGGTCGTCGCCATAGCGCGACGCCACCCGGGCAAACAGGTCTTGGAAGCTTTCCCCAGGGAGCAGATAGCGATCCGACAGGGTCGCCTTGCCGAATTCCGTCAATCTATTGTCACGGGCGCGGTCGATATCCACACGCGGGCCATGACCGCCTACCTGAACAGCGTCAAACAACTTCCCCCTCCTATCCCCTCGATTCACGTTATCCACAGCGGTGGATAAGAATCACGTGCACAACATATTGTGTGCTTAGTTGTAGAGCGTACCAAATCTGGCAAAAATCTGCCAATATGATTCTTCGTCAGGGCTTTAGTTCGTGCCGATTTGGAGAACAATTGAAGAACATTCCTGCACATACGGCAAGCCCAGCCGCGTTCTATCGTCGGCCATCGCCTTACCGGCCGTCGCCTTAGAAGGAAAGGCGGCGGTATGTGCGGACGGTTTCAATTGATCGCGCCGGTCGAGGCGTTGCGGCGCTTGTTCGGCGTGAACCAGCGGTCGAATCTCGCGGCGCGCTACAATATCGCGCCGACTCAAGCGACGGCGGCGGTGCGACTCGACCCCGCCGGCGGACGCGAGCTCGTGATGCTGCGCTGGGGACTGATTCCATCCTGGGCCAAGGACATGGCCATCGGCGCCAGCCTGATCAACGCACGCGGCGAATCGGTGGCGGAAAAGCCGTCGTTCCGCGCCGCGTTCCAGAAGCGCCGCTGCCTGGTGCCGGCCGACGGATTCTACGAATGGAAGGGCGAGGGCAAGGCCAAACAGCCCTTTCTGATCGCGCGGCGCGACGGCGCGACCTTCGCTTTCGCCGGCCTGTGGGAGCGCTGGCAGGGCCGGGATAAAGACGGCCCGTCGACGATCGAAAGCTTCGCCATCGTCACGACCGATGCCAACGACACGCTCAAAGCCATCCATCATCGCATGCCGGTGATTTTGGACCGGCGCGACCACGCGGCGTGGCTGGACATCGAGAACGCGCGCGCCGGGGAGCTGCTGAAGCCCGCGCCCGACGACGCGCTGGCGGCCGTGCCCGTCTCCACGCGCGTCAACGCGGTGCGCAACGACGATGCGGGCGTGATGGAACCCGTGGAGATCGTTACGGAAAAAACCTCGGCGCCGAAGCCGGCGTTCTTGCAAGGCGAATTGTTCTGATCGACGTGCTTAGGCGCAGCGCTCACTTGCCGTGCTTGCCACCGGCGCCGCCGTTGCCGTTCTTGCCGTCCAGCATCGCGCGCACCCGAACCGCGAGATCGACGATGCGATAGGGCTTGCCGATCACCGGCAGGCCCAGTTTCTGCGCCTGTTCGCGCAGCGCCTGCGGGCTGGCGTAGCCCGAGGTCAAGAGGATCGGCGTCTTCACGCCGCGCCGGCGCAGTTCCTGCGCCAGTTCTAGGCCCGACATGCCGCCAGGCATGACGATGTCGCTGAACACCAGGTCCACCTTGGCGCCGCTGTCCAGCACCGCCAGTGCCGCCTGCGCCGTCGCCGCCTCGAACACGCGATAGCCCAAGCGCTCCAGCATCGCCACCGCGACGGCGCGCACGTCGACGCGGTCCTCGGCCACCAGCACGGTTTCGCTGCCCGTTGGAAGGCTTTCTTCCTGCGCCTCGGCCGGCGCCGAAAGCTCGGCGTCGCTGGCGGGGAAATAGAGGCGGACCGTGGTGCCGTGGCCTAGCTCGCTGTAGATCTTCACCGTGCCGCCCGATTCCCGCATGAAGCCATAGACCATGCTTAGGCCCAGGCCGGTGCCCTTGCCCTCGGGCTTGGTGGTGAAGAACGGCTCGAACACCCGCGCAAGGTCATCCGGCGCGATGCCGATGCCGCTATCGGTCACCGAAATCGTCACATAGCGGCCCGGCGCGATGTCGGGATATTGCGGGGCCGAAGCCGGGTCCACGGCGACCGTGGCCGAGGCGATGCGGATCAGCCCGCCCGAGGGCATGGCGTCGCGCGCGTTGACGCACAGGTTCATCAGCGCGTTCTCGAGCTGGTGCTTGTCGGCCACGATGCGGCCGGCGCCCCCATTGAGAGCGGTCTTCAGCGCAACCGTTTCGCCCAGCACGCGCTTGAGCAGCGGCTCGATCTCCTGGATCGCGTCGTTGACCGCGAACACCGAAGGGCTCAGGGGCTGGCGGCGCGAGAACAGCAGCAGCCGGCGCACCAGGTCGGCGCCGCGCATGCTGGCCTCGAGCGCCGAGCGCAGATACTGCGTTTCGGCCGCCTTGGCGTCGGCGTTTTCCAGCACCAGGTCCAGATTGCCGATGATCACGCCCAGCATGTTGTTGAAATCGTGCGCGATGCCGCCGGTCAATTGCCCGACCGCCTCGAGCTTCTGCGACTGGCGCAATTGCTGCTCGATCGCGTGCCGCTCGGTCATGTCGCGGCCGATGAAATAGTGCCGCTGTTCGGGCGCGGACCAGATGCCGGTCCAGGCCAGCGTCACCGCGCGGCTGTCCTTGTGCATATACCGGCACTGGAAATTGCGCGGCGCTCCGCTCCGGCGGCCCTGGCGCATCTCCATACGCGTGGCCTCCAGATCGGCGGGAAGCAGGAATTCGGTGCCGTTGCGGCCTACCATCTCCTCCGGCCGGTAGCCCAGGATGGCGAGCGCGCTCGGGCTCACCTGGATTAAGTCGCCCTTGCGGCTCACGATCAGGATCAAATCGACCGAGGTTTCGAAAATGCGCTGGTTGGTGGATCGCACCGCCGCGAGGTCAGCCGTGCGCCGCCGGACGACCGTTTCAATGGCGCTCATTTGGTGCTGCTTGACGACGAGCGCACTGGCTATCAGCGTGGTCAGCAGGATGCCGATGCCCAGCAACAGCCACGGGCTGGCGGAGCGCAGATCGGATACCACCGCGTCGGGGAAATCGTACACCAGCGTCCAGCGCTGGCCGAAAGCGTCGAACGTGCGTATGACGCGGTTCAGCGCCGGCCCGGGTGGCGTGGCGGAGCTGGTCTCGTGGCGAAACTTGCGCGCATCGGCGTCATACACGGCCATCTGACGCGGGCCGGCGGGATCGCTATCGGCGGCAATGAACACGCGGACAGCCTCGACGATCAGCGGCGTCGCTGCGGTTGCTTTGTCCAAGACGCCCTGCACCGCGAAGGTGCCGACCGCGAAACCGCGCACGCGTGCGCGGCGTTCCTCGGGCGTGGCGGGAACCGGCCCGCTGGGGAACACCGGAACGAAGACGTTGAAACCGGGCCCTTCGGCGGCGGCGCCCGTCAACGGCACGGGCGGGGTGGCGAGCACCCGCGCCTCGCTGGCCGCCCGCATTGCAATGGCGCGGCGCGTGGCGTCGTAATACACATCGATGCCCGGAATCACAACCGTGCGGCCGATAAAGTCGATGAACAACAGGATCGGCGCGTATTCGGCCTGCTCGGGCGGTGCGATCCACTGAATGGCCGGGCCCTGGCCGCGGCCGGGATGCACGATGCTGACCGGCCTGTTGTGGATGCGGCTGGCGGTGGCCTCGAACGCGGCGCGGTCGGCGTGTTTCACGACAGGCGCCCAGAGAATCGTGCGCGCCGCGTCGTCGGTTGGGCGTTTCTTTTCCAGAAAACTGCGAAACTCTTCGATGCTCAGCTCCGGCGCCGTAGCGGCGAAAGCCGCGGCGTCGGACACCAGGTTGGGCGCTTCCAGAATCCTGCGCTGCAAATCGGCGGTGCGCCAATCCGCCCGCAGCCCCAGCAAGCTTTGTACGCGCGCCGCTTCGTCCCGGTTCAGGCTGACGTAGCCGAACCACGACGCCACGAAGCCCGCCGCCGCGATGACGGCGATCGGCAGGAATTGCCTCAGCTTCTTATTCGTCCCGTTTCCCGGTCCGTTGGCCGGAGCGGCCGGGTCAATCGTGATTCTGTCGCTCATTCATCGCACCTCGACGTTGATCCCGTCGCCTCCTAGGTGCGCATGGCAGATTTTTGGGGATTATACATCATAGGTAACGCCCAGGATATCCGGATATTCCCCGCATTCGCGCAAGGGCTGCAGGACTACAATGCGTTAATGGCATCTTCAGCGTTCTATCAAGGGTAATTTTTGCGCCGCAGCATCGCTCCGGCGCTTTGCCCGATCGCGGCGCTGGGGGCGCCTTGTCCCGGCGCGTTCCGGGCGCGTAGTATTCGGGGTCCGATCCTACCGCTATCTATCGCGCATCTTTGCCCGGTCACCGCGTCGTGCGGGCCACGACACCCCACCGGCCGGCCAGCGATCCCTTCCATGATCCTGATTCATTGCGCCGTTCTCGCCCTCATCGCGATCACCTCGTTCATCTCGGGAATCTTCGGGGTGGCGGGCGGACTGATCCTGATGGGCGGGCTGGTCTATGTGCTGCCGGTGCAGCAAGCCATGGTGATGCACGGCCTGGCGCAGTTCGTGTCCAACGCATCGCGCGCGGTGATCTGGCGCAAGTACGTGGCGCTGGCCTTGCTGGCGAAGTTCACGGCTACCAGCGCGCTGACGCTGCTGGTGTTCTGGTTCGTGCTGTTCGTGCCGTCGAAGCCGGTGGTGCTGTTCGTGCTGGGGTTGTCCACCACGCTGCTGTTTTTCGTGCCGGACCGCTGGGCGCCCAGCATCACGCAGCCCGGTCTTGCCTATCTGACCGGAGCGATGGGCACGGCGCTGATTCTGGTGGCGGGCGTGTCGGGGCCGTTCCTCGACCAGTTCTTCGTGCGCAGCGGGCTCGACCGCCGCGTCACCATCGCCACCAAGGCGGCGATGCAGTGCGTGTCGCATGTCGCCAAGGTGATCTATTTCGGCGCGCTGGCCGGCAGTTTCCTCGAGCCGCAATGGTGGGGGCTGGCGGGGTTGGCGCCGCTGGCCGCGATTCTGGGCGCGTCGCTGGCGTCCAGCGTGCTGGAGCGCATGACCGACAAGCAGTTCTATTGGTGGACGCGGCGCATCGTGCTGGTGCTGGGCATCTATTATCTGGTCGAAGCGTCCCGCGCCTGGCTGGTATAAAGCGGCATGGCGAAAACGATATCGACGCGCTGCTGCATCGCCGGCGGGGGCCCCGCGGGCATGATGCTGGGCCTGCTGCTGGCCCGCGCCGGCGTCGACGTGGTGGTGCTGGAAAAGCACGCCGATTTCCTGCGCGACTTCCGCGGCGACATCATCCATCCCTCGACCCTGGAACTGATGCACGAACTGGGCCTGTTGGACCGGTTCCTGCAACTGCCGCATGAAAAGATCAAGACGCTAAGCGCGGCGTTCGGCAACGAGACGCTGACCTTCGCCGACATGACGCGCCTGCCGACACGCTGCAAATTCATCGCCTTGATGCCGCAATGGGATTTTCTGAATTTCCTGGCCCGGGAAGGGGCGCGCCATCCGGGCTTCAAGCTGATGATGCGCGCGGAAGCCCTGGCGCCGGTCGTGGAGTCGGGTCGCGTGGTCGGCGTGGCCGCGACTACGGCCGACGGCCCGATGGAAATCCGCGCGCGCCTGCTGGTGGGCGCCGACGGGCGCCATTCCACCTTGCGCGAGAAATCCGGCTTCGAAGTCGAGGAATTGGGCGCGCCGATGGACGTGCTGTGGTTCCGCCTGTCCCGTCGGGCTGGCGATTCAAACCAGATCATGGGCCGGTTCGGCGTCGGCCACCTGTTCGTCATGATCAACCGCGGCGATTACTGGCAATGCGGCTTCGTGATCGCCAAGGGATCGATCGAGAAAGTCCACGCCCAGGGTCTGCCGGTATTCTGCACGCGGGTCGCGGAAATAGCACCCTTCACGGCGGGCCGCGTGGACGAGATAACCGACTGGAACCAGGTGAAGTTGCTGACCGTGGCGGTGGACCGCGCCAAGGTCTGGCACAAACCGGGGCTGCTTTTGATCGGCGACGCCGCGCACGCCATGTCGCCGATCGGCGGCGTCGGCATCAACCTGGCGATTCAGGACGCGGTGGCGGCCGCGAATATCCTATGGTCGCCGCTGGCCGAAGACCGGCTGGAGGAGCAGCACCTGGCCCAAGTGCAAAAACGCCGTGAATTTCCCACGCGTTTCATCCAGGGCGTGCAGGTGTTCATGCAGCGCAACATCATCACCCGCGCGCTGGACGGCGGCGCCGCGCCGCGCCCGCCCTGGCCGATACGGTTGATGGCGCGCATACCGATGTTCAGGCGCATTCCCGCCCAACTGTTCGGGGTGGGCGTGCGGCCCGAGCACATAAACAGCCCGGCGCGGGCCGCCGGCACGCCCTAGAGCTTGAAGATGCGCTCAGCGTTCTTGCCGCGCACGGCCTCGCGCGCGGCCGCCGGCAACTCGTCGACGCGCTTCAGGCATCCCGCCATGTCGCCGATATTGTGCGGATAGTCCGACCCGTACATCACCTTGTCGGCGCCGCCCACCTCGATCGCCATGCGCAGAGCTTCTGGCCTATACGTCACGGCGTCGTAGTAGATGCGCCTGAAATAGTCGCTGGGCCGGGTCTGGGTCTTGGTGCGCGCCGCGTTCATGTTGTCGAAGCATTGGTCGAGACGTCCGATCAGGAACGGCAACGTGCCGCCGGCATGCGAGGCGATCAGCTTTAGGTTCGGGTAGCGGTCGAGGAACCCGTCGAAAAAAATGCGCGCGAAGGCCAGGCTGGTGTCGAACATGAAGCCGATCGACGCGATCAGGTTGAACTGCCGCATGTCCATGACCGGCGTGCCCGGAGGGGCCGTGGGATGCACCAGCACCGGCAGCGCGCGGGTATCGATCGCCTTCCATACCGGCTGGAACAGCGGATCGGTCAGCGATTTGTCGCCGATATTCGCCAGCACCATCACGCCCACCGCGCCCCGGTCGCAGGCCCGCGCCAGCTCCTTCACCGCCAGCTCGGGATACTGCCAGGGCAGCGAGGCGATCCAGCGGATGCGCTGGGGGTATTTCTTCTGCCCCTCGGCCATCGAGTCGTTGACGATTTCAGCGCCCTTCAGGCTGATCTCGGCGCCGCCGAAATAGACGTTCGGACAAGTCAGCGACACGATCGCCAGATCGACCTTGGCCTCGTCCATGCGCTTGATGCGGTAGTCGTAGTCGAAATGTCCGGGCATCGGCGTCATGAACGGGGCGCCGTCCATCATGATGCCCTCGGCCGCATCCAGGCTTTTGCGCAGCTCGAAACGCGGCTTGCCGTGCTGGCGCAGCAGCTCCAGCCAGTCGTGGTTGAGCATGTGGGTGTGGACGTCGATCGCAGGCGTCATGGACGTTGTCTTTCTTGTTGGGTGTTTGGCGTATTCAGCGGCGGTAGGACGGGTCGCCGCGGTCGAGCAATCGCAGCAGCGCCGGCCAGTCGCGCGTGGCCGACACGCGGTCCGGCCGCTCGAACAGACGGGCGGATTTTTCGCACGCCTCGGGCGACGGCATGTTGAGCTCGGCGCCGCCGGCCAGGGCGTCGATCTGCGCCTCGCAGGCACGCTCCAGATAGTAGATCTCCTCGAACGCCTGGCGGATGGTTGGGCCCAGGGTCAACAGGCCGTGGTTGCGCAAGATCATGGCGTTGCGATCGCTAAGGTCGCGCGCCAGGCGCTGGCGTTCGTCCAAGTCGATCGCGATGCCCTCATAGTCGTGATAGGCCAGCCGGTTGTGGAACTTCATCGCGTGCTGGGTCAGCGGCAAAAGCCCCCGCTTCTGCGCCGATACCGCCATGCCGGCGCGCGAATGCGTGTGGATAACGCAGGCCGCGTCGGGCCGCGCCGCGTGCACCGCGCTGTGGATCACGAATCCCGCGCGGTTCACGCCCATGCCCGTTTTGTCGGCGATCACCTCGCCGTCGCTGTCGATCTTCACCAGCGACGAGGCGGTGATCTCGTCGTACAGCAGCCCATAGGGATTGAGCAGGAAGCGGTCGTGTTCGCCCGGCACGCGCGCCGAAATGTGATTGTAGATCTGGTCGGTCCAGCCGTAATAGGCGACCAGTCGATAGCACGCCGCCAGGTTGACGCGCGTTTCCCATTCCGCGTCGCCGGGCCGCGCCGCCGAGCGGCGCCGGATCAGCGGCCGTTCGGCCGCGCGCGCGTCTGGCTTGCCGAGCGCCATGCGGAATTCCCCTCCCAAACCACCTTTGCCGGGCTTTGTAATGCGGAAACCCTTCGTGTAGGCTTGTTCCGGGCGGCCGTCGATGGTCGTTCCAGATGAAACGATTGTCAAGCCGCGCGCTTGGAGCCAAGAGAGCTTGAAGACACGCATCATGCCCAAACGCCGCGTTGCTACCCTGCGCCTGGATCATTTCATTCCCTACAAGCTGTCGGTGCTGGCCGCCAAGGTTTCCTTGCGTCTGGCGCGCGAGTACGAGCAGGCCGTGGGCCTGCAACTGCCCGAGGCGCGGGTGATGGCGGTGCTGGGATCGTTCAGCCCGGTGTCGTCGAACGCCGTGGTGCAGCATACCAGCATGGACAAGGCCACGGTCAGCCGCGCGATTTCGCGATTGCTGCATTTGGGCCTGATGACGCGCGTGCCCGACCCGCGCGACCGGCGCCTGCTGATCCTGAGCTTCACGCCTAGGGGGCGGCGCTGCTATGCGCGACTGACGCGGATCGCGCGCAAATGGGAAAGCTGGTTCGTCGCGCGCTTGAGCGCGGCCGAGCACGCGCGCCTGAAGCGGTCGTTGACCAAGCTAACGGAACGCCTGGAGGCGAACGGCCCTTACGCGGCGCCTAAGCTGCGCACCAAACGCGCGCCGTAGCAGGCTGGTTTCAAGCGCCCCGGCTTTACTGCGCGCTGGCGCCCAGCGAAGCGTCGCGCGCGGCAAGCAGCGCATAAATCCGATCGACCGTGGGCGTGGCCACGCCGGCGCGCCGCGCCAGCTCGACCACCGCGCCTACGATCGCCTCGACCTCCATCTTTCGGCCGTGCTCGACATCCTGCAGCATCGACGGCTTGCCTGCGCCCAGCCGACGCGCCCTGTCGATGCGTTCGTCC
>JAHFPH010000156.1:1228-7117 GCA_023266845.1 Rhodospirillaceae bacterium | reverse complement strand
CCGACTCCCTGCCCAAGAACGTCGAGAAGACCCACGTCTCGCTGTTCGACGGGTCGTTGGAAGGGCTGAAGCTGACCGACAAGCCGGTGTTCTCGGTGCAGTACCACCCCGAGGCCTCGCCGGGCCCGCGTGACAGCCACTATCTGTTCAAGCGGTTCATCGGGCTGATCGAGAAATTCAAGGCCCGCCCGCACTGATGCCCAAGCGGATTGACATAGATTCCATCCTTATCATCGGCGCGGGGCCGATCGTCATCGGCCAGGCCTGCGAGTTCGACTATTCGGGCGCGCAGGCCTGCAAGGCGCTGAAGGAAGAAGGCTACCGGATCATCCTGGTGAATTCGAACCCGGCCACGATCATGACCGATCCGGGCCTGGCGCACGCCACCTATATCGAGCCGATCACCCCGGCGATGGTCGCGCGCATCATCGAGAAGGAGCGCCCCAGCGCGCTGCTGCCGACCATGGGCGGGCAGACCGCGCTCAACACCGCCATGGCGCTGGTGAAGGACGGCACGCTCGACAAATTCAAGGTCGAGCTGATCGGCGCCACGGCCGACGCCATCGCCAAGGCCGAGGATCGGCTGCTGTTCCGCCAGGCGATGGACCGCATCGGCCTGGAATCGCCGCGCTCGAAGCTCGTCAACAGCGTGGAAGAGGCGCGCGCGGCGCTGGATTTCGTGGGCCTGCCCGCGATCATCCGCCCGTCCTTCACGCTGGCCGGCACGGGCGGCGGCATCGCCTATAACCGCGCCGAGTTCGAGAGCATCGTCGCCAACGGCTTGGCCCTGTCGCCGGTGCACCAGGCGCTGGTCGAAGAATCGGTGCTGGGCTGGAAGGAATTCGAGATGGAGGTGGTCCGCGACCGCGCGGACAACTGCATCATCGTCTGCTCGATCGAGAACGTGGACCCGATGGGCATCCACACCGGCGACAGCATCACCGTCGCGCCCGCCCTGACCCTGACGGACAAAGAATACCAGATCATGCGCGACGCCTCGATCGCGGTGCTGCGCGAGGTGGGCGTGGACACCGGCGGATCGAACGTGCAGTTCGCGGTCAATCCCGCGGATGGCCGCCTGGTCGTCATCGAGATGAACCCGCGCGTGTCGCGCTCCTCGGCCCTAGCCTCGAAGGCCACGGGCTTTCCCATCGCGAAAGTGGCCGCGCGCCTGGCCGTGGGCTATACGCTGGACGAGCTCAGCAACGACATCACCGGCGTGACGCCCGCCTCGTTCGAGCCGACCATCGACTACGTGGTCACCAAGATGCCGCGCTTCACCTTCGAGAAATTCCCGGGTGCCGAGCCGATCCTCACCACCTCGATGAAATCGGTGGGCGAGGCAATGGCAATAGGGCGCAGCTTCGCCGAATCGGTGCAAAAGGTGCTGCGCTCGATGGAGACGGGCCTCAACGGCTTCAACACGCCTGAGGTGCCGGGCTTGAACGGACCCGACCCCAGAACAGCGCTGCTGACTGCGCTCGGCAAGCCCACGCCCGACCGCATCCTGGTGATCGCCGAGGCGCTGCGCCACGGCATCACTACGCCGGAGATTTTCGCCGCCTGCAAGGTGGACCCGTGGTTCATCGAGCGCGTGGCCGAGGTCGTGGCCGAGGAAGCGCGCGTCAAGAAGGACGGGTTGCCCAAGGATTTGCGGAGCTTCCTGCGCCTCAAGGGCATGGGTTTCTCCGACGCGCGCCTGGCCGAGCTCACGGGCATGAAGCCGGACGACGCGGCCGCCCTCAGACGCAAGCTCGGCGCCAAGCCCGTCTACAAGCGCATCGACACCTGCGCCGGCGAGTTCGCCTCGCACACGCCCTATCTCTATTCCTGCTACGAGGGCGACGGGTTCGTTCCGGGGGAATGCGAATCGCAGCCCACGTCGCGCGAGAAAGTGGTGATCCTGGGCGGCGGGCCCAACCGCATCGGCCAGGGCATCGAGTTCGACTATTGCTGCGTCCATGCGGTCTACGGCCTGCGTGAGGCGGGCTACGAGACGATCATGGTGAACTGCAATCCCGAGACCGTGTCGACCGACTACGACACGGCCGACCGCCTGTATTTCGAGCCGCTGACCGACGAGGACGTGATCGAGCTGATCCGCGTCGAGCAATCGAACGGCAAGGTCAAGGGCGTGATCGTGCAGTTCGGCGGGCAGACGCCGCTGAAGCTGGCCGCCGCGCTCGACAAGGCCGGCATCCCGATCCTCGGCACCTCGCCCGACGCCATCGATCTGGCCGAGGACCGCAAGCGCTTCCAGGAACTGGTGGAGAAATTGAAGCTGCGCCAGCCCATCAGCGGCGCGGCGTATTCGGAAGACGAGGCGGCGCGCGTGGCCGAGCGCATCGGCTATCCCGTGGTGATCCGCCCGTCCTACGTTTTGGGCGGACGCGCGATGGAAATCGTGCACGACCGCGCCGGCTTGGCCCGCTACACGCGCGACGCGGTGAAAGTGTCGGGCACGAGCCCGGTGCTGATCGACTCGTATCTGCAGGACGCGATCGAGGTGGACGTCGACGCGGTGTGCGACGGCGAGCAGGTCTATGTTGCCGGCATCATGGAGCATATCGAGGAAGCGGGCATCCATTCCGGCGATTCCGCCTGCTCGCTGCCGCCGCATTCGCTTTCGGCCAAGCTGGTGGCCGAGCTCGGCCAGCAGACCGAGATCCTGGCGCACGCGCTTGGCGTGGTCGGCCTGATGAACGTGCAATTCGCGATCAAGGACGGCGACGTCTACATCCTCGAGGTCAACCCGCGCGCCAGCCGCACCGTGCCCTTCGTCGCCAAGGCCACGGGCGTGCCGATCGCCAAGATCGCCGCGCGCGCCATGGCCGGGGAGAAGCTGAAGAAGTTCGGCCTGCCGAGTTTTGCCGCCGCCAACGGGCACGTCGCGGTGAAAGAGGCGGTGTTTCCCTTCGCGCGCTTCCCCGGCGTGGACGTGATGCTGGGGCCGGAGATGCGCTCGACCGGCGAGGTGATGGGCATCGACTCGCGCTTCGACCGCGCCTTCGCCAAGGCGCAGCTCGGCGCCGGCACCGACCTGCCCGCCCAGGGCAAGGTGTTCGTGTCGGTGCGCGACCGCGACAAGCAGGCGCTGCTCGCCCCCTGCAAACGCCTGCTGGAGATGGGCTTCACGCTGATCGCCACGCGCGGCACGGCCGCGTTCCTGAAGAACGCCGGCCTGCCGGTCGAGCTGGTGAACAAGGTGCGCGAGGGCCGCCCGCACATCGTCGACGCGATGCTGTCCGGAGATATCTGCCTGATGTTCAACACGACCGAGGGCGCGGCGGCGATTGCCGACAGCTTCGAGTTGCGCCGCACCGCGCTGATGCGCAACCTGCCCTATTACACCACCATGGCGGGCGCGAAAGCCTCGGTCGAGGCGATCGCCGCCCTCAGGACCGGACGGCTTGATGTCGCCCCTTTACAATCTTATTTTAAAACGCCCTACTGAGAGGGTGGTCCGGGCCTGGTTCGCCTGAAACGCGTCCCGGGCCGTACTATTGCTTAAGGGCCGCTGTCGAAATTGGCCAAGGGCTGGATATGTCCAAAGTTCCGATGACCGCCGTGGGCTATGCCCGGCTGCAGGAAGAAATGAAGCGGCTGAAGGCGGTCGACCGCCTGGAAGTGATCAAGCAGATCGCCGACGCGCGCGACCACGGCGACATTTCCGAGAACGCCGAATACCACGCCGCGCGCGAGCGCCAGGGCTTCATCGAGGGAAGGCTGGGAGAGCTCGAGGACAAGATCAGCCGCGCCGAGGTGATCGACCCGGCGACGCTGAGCGGCAAGGACGTGAAGTTCGGCGCCACCGTCACGCTGGCCGACGAGGACACCGACGAAAAGACCACCTACCAAATCGTCGGCGAGGACGAGGCCGACGTCAAGGAACGCCGCCTCAGCGTCACCTCGCCGCTCGCGCGCGCGCTGATCGGCAAGAAGGTCGGCGACTCGGTGGAGGTCACGACCCCCGGCGGCTCGAAGATGTACGAGATCACGCGCGTAAAGTTCGTTTAGTTTTCGCCCTCACCCTCCCATCGCTTGCGCGATGGGCCCCTCCCTCTCCCGCTGATGCGGGCGAGGGGCTTCGATCCCTCGCCCATCGAAGATGGGAGAGGGTGGCGAGCGAAGCGAGCCGGGTGAGGGCCCGTGCCTAATACCCCTTCGCGCGGTCGACCTGGTTGACGAGCGGCTGGCCGGCGCGCGCGCGGCGGATGTTCTCGACCATCAGCTGCGCGGCCGTATCCGCGCCGCCGGTCGAAGCGACATGCGGCGTGACGGTGATCTGCGGGTGGTTCCAGAACGGATGGTCCTCCGGCAGCGGCTCGGTGTTGAACACGTCGAGCGTCGCGCCCGCCAGCCTGCCGCTGGCGATCGCCGACAAAAGATCGGCCTCGGTCAGATGTCCGCCGCGGCCCAGGTTGATGAGATACGAACCTTGCGGCATGGCGTCGAACAGCTTTTTGTTCAATATGCCCTGCGTTTCCGGCGTCAACGGCAACAGGCAGATGACGATGCCGCACTTCGCCGCCATCTTGTAGAGCCCGTCCGGCCCGGAAAAGCATTCCACGCCCTCGATCTTCTTTGGCGCGCGCGACCAGCCGCACACGGTGAAGCCCACGGTCTTCAATAGCTTCGCCGCCTGCCCGCCGAGCGCGCCCAGGCCCATCATGCCGACACTACGCTGCGCGGCGGGGCGCGGGATGATGTATTCCCATTTCTTCAAGCGCGAGTTGCGCTCGTGGACGTCCAGGTTGCGGTGATAGCGCAGCGCCGTCAGCACACAGAACTCGGCCATCGCCTTGCCCAGCACTTCGTCCACCAGCCGCGCCACCACCACGCCCTTGGGCAGCGACGGCAGGTCGAGCTGGTTGACGCCGGCACCCAGCGCCAGGATCGCCTTCAAGTTCTTGAACTGGCCCATGCCCTCTTGCGGCGGACGCCAGACCATCGCCACGTCGATGTCCAGAGGATTGCCGAATTTCGGATAGACGCGCAGCTCGAGGTCCGGCATCAGCTTGGTCATGGGCGGACGCCATTCCTCGGGATCGTCCAGGTTGCTGCAGAACAGAACGGCGGGCATGCGTCTTCTCCGATGGTCCGATGTCGTTTGAGGGATTGCCCTGGGGCGGCGGCCTAGTCGGCGTCGATCGGCACGCCGGGCAGGGTTTTGTTGCTGCGGATCGCGAGCGCAGATTTGACGTGGCTGACGTTCGGCGCCGAGGTCAGCCTGGAGGTCAGGAATTGGTTGTAGGACTCCCAGTCCTTGGCCACGACCTTGAGCAGGAAATCGGTTTCGCCCGCCAGCATGTGGCACTCGCGCACCTCGGGCCAGCTCGCCACCAGCGCCTCGAACTTTTCCAGATCGGTTTCCGCCTGGCTGCTCAAGCCGACCTGCGCGAACACGGTGACGCCGAAGCCCAGCTCCTTGATGTCCACCTCGGCGTGGTAGCCCTTGATGAGGCCGGCCTCCTCCAGCGCGCGCACGCGGCGCAGGCACGGCGGCGCCGAGATCCCAGCGCGCTTGGCGAGCTCGACATTGGTCATGCGCCCGTCGTCCTGCAGGTCGCGCAGGATGCGCCGGTCGATGCGGTCGAGCCGCACCCGCTTCTTTCGGTTGGTTTCGCTTTCCTCGGCCATCTTGAAATTATATTACACGAGGGCACGAGACCGCCAAGCACGACTTTAGCCGTGGTTACAGGGGGTTATCCACAAAGGAGAATTATAATTGCGGGATCGCAGCGTTGTGTCGTGCGGGCCATCGGCGGCGCATCGCAGAACTTTGTGCTCTGGGCACTAAAGACGGGAAGAGAACGTAGCCAACAAGATCGCCAGGGGTAGCTTCACGGCGAGGTTTTCTTCACTCAACACCTAACGGCTATAGGTTGT
>JAHFPH010000156.1:0-1218 GCA_023266845.1 Rhodospirillaceae bacterium | reverse complement strand
GTTATCCACAAAGGAGAATTATAATTGCGGGATCGCAGCGTCGTGTCGTGCGGGCCATCGGCTGCATACCGCAAAGCTCAGTGCTTAGGGGGCTAAGGACAGCGAGCGGAACATCGCAAACAAAATCGCCAGGGGCAGTTTTACGGCGGTTTTCTTTATCCAATGCCTTACGGCCATTGGTTGTCATACGCTACACTTGGAGAATGACTAAAGCACGACGCGGCAACGCTGATACGGACGGTCGCGGCATTCTCTATACAATCGTGTTGTTCTTTGTTGTGGCGGCTATTGGGTTGGTGTTTCTGTTCTTAGAAATCAAAAATGATTGTTCCAAGCCCCCAGTATATTTCCCTGAAATAGGCAAACTCCTGTCCCACAATTGGGCCAAAGATACCAGCGAATATCAAGAGCAAGCCACCAAAGGTAATTATGCCGGCTCTCCAGGGGCAAAAGTGGCGAGCGCAGGACAGCATGGCACAACCAGCCAAGGTAATACTAAGCATGGCGATGAATCGTTGAGCTGGTGGTGGAATTTTAAGTGTGAATTGAAGATCTCCGATGCCGCGATTGTTGGCTTCACATATCTGTTGGCGTTCTTTACTGCGTTGCTGTGGTGGTCCACCGACGGGCTGTGGGCCGAGGCCAATAGAAGTGCTGATCGAGCCGAAAAAAATACTCGAATCCTTGAATCCGGCTATGTTTTTGCAGGCATTGGCGGAACCCAAATAATTCAGAATTACCAACAAGTCTCTCTTTCGCCAGCCACGCAAGCAGAATTGCAGCGCTTGGGAATCAGCGCTCTTTCCGTCCCACGCGGCCCCCCACTCGGAACTACTTTGGGAGCCAGCGCCCATAATCATGGGAAAACACCTGCGCTCATAAGTACGATTGAATGGGATTTGGTGCCAGAAGGCCAGGAGCCGCCTATTGGGCGTGAAAGATATGGGAATGAGTATTTTGTAGGATGGGTCTTGGGTAATGGCGGTTATGCCAATGTCCAACTCGCCAGCATCCCCACAGGCAGCGGCACGTTCGTTTTCTTCGGGCGCGTTAAATACAAAGACCTTTTTCACAAACGGGAATGGGATAGTAAGTTCATGCACCGGATCGCACCGGGCGTCTCGGCGGAAGTAGTTGAGGGCCGTGATGCCGCATCCCAAAGCGAGAAGAATTACGACGAAATGTAGTGCCGCGCGCCTCATAACGCGTCTTTATTTA
>JAHFPH010000155.1 GCA_023266845.1 Rhodospirillaceae bacterium | reverse complement strand
AGATCGAGAAGGGCCACCACGGCCAGACGCGGCTGGACGGGCTCAAGGTCGCGGGCGTCTTCGCCTGGCCGGGCCCGATCCACGAGGGCAAGGGCGTGGGCATGGCGGTGGTCGACAAGCGGGCCACGCCCGAGCAGCGCGACGCGCTGCTGCGCATCATGGGCGGCAAGGACACCAAGCCCGGCGCCACCATGTTCTACGTGTATTCCTCGATGCTGATGGAGGTCCACAAGCCGGTGTTCGCCGATATCGACTTTAAGGTCGATGTCGACGGCCGCCGCGCCAGGCTGCTGGTGCCGGGGCTGATCGAAATGCGCGGCGAACCGATCGTCAATCCGGTGACCGGCGACCAGCACCGCGTGCGGATCGACCTGCCGGCCGGATTCGAATACACGGTCGCCGAAATCGGGCGCGGCTGGTCCAAGACGTCGGGCCCGGTCAAGCTCGAGCTCGCCGACAGCTACGGGCAGTTCGCCCGGCTGCATTTGTGCCAGGACGGAATCGTGCGCTGAGCGGCGGATGACCGGCACGGCGCTCGCCCCCCTTCTGCGCCGCGACCGTTGGATCGTGGCCGGCGCGCTCGGTGCGCTGACTGTCTTTTCCTGGCTCTACATCTATCGGCTCGCTGCCGCGATGGGCATGGGCGGCATGGATCCGCGCGCCATGGCGCCCGCGTTCAAGCCCTGGAGCTTGGCGGACGCCGCCTTCATGGCCGCGATGTGGGTGGCGATGATGGTCGGCATGATGGTGCCCTCCGTGGCGCCGATGATTTTGCTTTACGCGCGGGTAGGTCGTCAGGCGGCAAAGCAGGGGCAACCTTTCGCCGCATCCCTGTGGTTCGCGTGTGGATATCTGGTCGCCTGGACTGGCTTCGCGCTCGTCGCCACGGTGGCGCAATGGGCGCTGGAGCGCGCGGCCCTGCTGACGCCGATGATGGCGTCGGCCGACGATTTGCTCGGCGGCGCGGTGCTGATCGTGGCTGGCGCGTATCAATGGACGGCGTTGAAGGACTCTTGCCTTGCCCAATGCCGGGCGCCGCTGGCGTTCCTGCATCGCCACGGCGGTTTCCGGGCGGATGTCCCGGGCGCGCTGTCCTTGGGTTTCCGGCACGGCCTCTATTGCGTGGGCTGCTGCTGGGCGGCGATGGCGCTGTTGTTCGTCTTCGGGGTGATGAACCTGCTGTGGATCGCGGGCCTCGCGGCCCTGGCGCTGGTCGAGAAGCTTTTGCCGGGCGACCGCCTGGTCGCGCGCTTGGCAGGGATCGGGTTCCTGGCGGCCGGAGCCTGGTTGATCCTGGGCACGGTGCGCTGATCGGCGGCTGAAGCCGCGATTCCCCTGCCGCTCCGAGCTGGGCGTGGGTTTCATGAATTCGATTTAATCACCCCCAGCGTGAAGGGGCGCAGGAATTCCGCCCGCCCACCCGTGGATATGAGCGACGGGGACTTAACGCGTCTTCTCCATGGAGCAAGAACAATGAAAACCCACACCAAAGTCTCGCTGGCCGCGCTGGCCATGGTCATCGGCCTTGGCGGCGCCGGCTTCTATGCCGCGCCGAGCCTGGCCCAGGCCGTGGGCGGCCCGCCTGGCGTCACCGCCGACAAGCCGGTGATGCATCATCGCGCGCGCCATGTCCGCGGCGGCAGCTTCGGGCATATCGACGGCCGGCTGGCTTTCCTGAAGGCCGAGCTGAAGATCACCCCGGCGCAGGAGCCGCAATGGGCGGCGTTCGAGAAGGTGATGCGCGACAACGCGGCCGAAATGAAGGCCAGCATCGACAAGATGCGCGCCGACCGCAAAGCGGCGCTCGAGGCGCATAAGAAGGCGGTGGACGAGGCCAAGGCCGCGGGCAAGCCGGTGCCGGAGCTGAAGCGTCCAAGCGCGATCGAGCGCATGGAGCGGATGCAGGAATTCGCCAAGGTCCGCATGGACCGTCAGGCGAAAGTGCTGGCGGCGCTGAAGCCGCTCTACGTCTCGCTGTCGGACGACCAGAAGAAGACCGCCGACGGGCTGTTCGCCCGCTTCGACGGCCGGCACGGCCATCGCGGCGTTCGTCACTAAGTCCCCCGAGCGTCCGCCGGCGATTAATCGGTCGGCGGACGATCCTCACTGCACCGCCGCCCCAAGCTCCGGAAGAGAGCAGGGCGGCGGGACTCATTGCGCCGCTGGGCTGAGGAAAACCCCCGTGCCGATTTCATGTGGCCCGCCATTAAAGCCGCTTAACACACTGATATATAGCCAGGAATTATTTTCATCTGATCGCCCATTCTTTGCCGCAATCGACGTCTAGCGTTTTATCGGAGGCTGCATTCATTCCACGCAAGGAGGAGCAGCATGAGCCTGAAAATCACGCATGCCTCGTCGTCGCTCGCGGCTCTCGCGAGCGTGGCGGCGATCGCCGCTTTGGTTGCCGCCATGCCGATCGATTTCGGCGTGTTCACCGCCGACCACGGGGTCACCACGGTCCTGGCCAAGGGCGGCGGTGGCGGCGGTGGCGGGGGTGGTGGAGGGGGCGGCGGTAATGGTGGCGGCAACGGCCATGGCAATGGCAACGCCAATGCCAACGGCAATGCCAACGCGTCCGACGGCAACCCCGGCAAGGACAAGTCCGATATGTCCAAGCCAGGGGTATCGGCTTCCGAGCTCGGCAAACTGAACGCGGCGCATGCCTCGCCCCAGGGCCTCGCTCACGCCGCGCCCAATTCCACCGTCGGGCAGTTGAATGCGTACAAGACGGCGATGGACAAGGCATTGGCGATCCAGGATCCGGTTAAGCGCCAGCAGGCGATCGCGCAGGCGCGCACGATCCTGACCCAGACCGCCAACAAGCCGGTCACCGAGCAGGTGATCGGCAAGACCGACACCTTGCTCGGCATCAACAGCCCAGAGGCCAAGTCGTTCGGCGGCGCCACGCCTTAAGTCCGCGAACCCGAGAGACGAGGGGCGTGCCGCAAGCCGCTTTCGCGGTTTTGCAAGCGCAACCGTGGCTAGGTTAGGGGCGGCCGCCGGCAGGCAACCGGCGGCGCCCCGCCACCCGCCGTCCCGGTAAGCCGTCTGGAGCCGGGGCGGCGGGTTCATTTTTTTAAACCGCAATTCCGCGACGCGGGCCCTCGGGTTGACATTCGCCAATGCGGGCTTACGGTAGCGCCGCCTGACATGTCCCGCGGGAGAGACCGCCCGGTTCGCCAGGAACTAGGGCGGCGCCGAAGGAGCAACGGCCCCGAAACTCTCAGGCAAAAGGACCGCGGGATCAATCAAGGCGCTCTGGAAAGCGGGCGGCGGCGCGGTGCACCCGTCCCACCGAAGGAGTAAGCCGGACACCCCGGTGAATCTCTCAGGTGCCAGGACAGAGTGGGGCGGCCAAGGTCCATCGGATCGAACCGGCGGACGCTGGGGCCGTCGCAACATCGGTCCACCGGGGAAGCGCCTTTTGTCCGCACTTCAAGACCAAGTTTTACTGCGCACGCCGCTTTACGCGCTGCACCAGGAATTGGGCGCGAAGCTGGTGCCGTTCGCCGGCTACGAGATGCCGGTGCAATACCCGCCGGGCATCCTGAAGGAGCACCTGCACACCCGCGCGGCCGCGGGGCTGTTCGACGTCTCGCACATGGGCCAGTTGCGCATCAAAGGCGCGGACGCGGCCAAGCGCATCGAGGCGCTGGTGCCGGGCGATATCCAGGCCCTTAAAGCTGGCCGCATGCGCTACACCCAGTTCACCGACGAGCGCGGCGGCATCCTCGACGACCTGATGATCACGCGCTTCGACGACCATCTGTTCGTGGTCGTCAACGCGGCCTGTAAGCAGGCCGATACCGACCATCTTCGCAAATACTTAGGCGCCAGTGTTGAGAGTTTGGACGACCGCGCGCTGATCGCGCTGCAGGGGCCTAGAGCCGCCGCGGTGCTGGCCCGCCACGCGCCCGACGCCGCGGCGATGGCGTTCATGTCCGGCGCCTATCTGAAGGTCGCGGGCATGGCCTGTTTCGTCACCCGGTCGGGTTACACCGGCGAGGACGGGTACGAGATTTCCTGCCCCGTCGCCGACGCCGAAAAGCTGGCGCGCAAGCTGCTGGCGGAGCCGGACGTCATGGCGATCGGCCTGGGCGCCAGGGACTCGTTGCGGCTCGAAGCCGGGCTTTGCCTGTACGGCCACGATATCGACACGTCGACCACGCCGGTCGAAGCCGCGCTGAGCTGGAGCATCTCCAAGCGCCGCCGCGCGGAGGGCGGCTTTCCGGGTGCAGCAATCCTGCAGCAACAATGGCGCGACGGGCCCAAGCGCCTGCGCGTGGGCATCCGGCCCGAGGGCCGCGCCCCGGCGCGCGAGGGCACCGAACTGGCCGATGCCGCGGGCGCCGGCGTCGGCAAAATCACCTCGGGTGGTTTCGGACCGTCGGTCAACGGGCCGGTAGCGATGGGCTATGTCGTCGCCGC
This sequence comes from Rhodospirillaceae bacterium, assembly GCA_023266845.1. GTDB lineage: Bacteria > Pseudomonadota > Alphaproteobacteria > JAEULC01 > JAEULC01 > JAEULC01. The sequence goes on along the minus strand of JAHFPH010000155.1, from coordinate 2,724 downwards.
CCAAGCCAAACCTGGCACGCCGGTCCAGGCCATCGTGCGCGGTAAACCGCTGGCTGCGCGGGTAGCAACGCTGCCCTTTACGCCGCATCGCTATCACCGCGCGGGCTGAGCCGCGCACCACAGGGGAACAGGAATGGCCGATAGGAAATTCTCGAAGGAACACGAATGGATCGAGGTCGAGAGCGGGATCGCCACGATCGGCGTCACCGACTACGCGCAAGGCCAGCTCGGCGACGTGGTATTCGTCGAGCTGCCGGAAATCGGCCGCAAGGTGAAGAAGGGCGAGGCCGTGGCCGTGGTCGAGTCCGTAAAGGCCGCGTCGGAAGTGTTCGCGCCGGTTTCCGGCGAGGTGACCGCGGTCAACAAGGCGATCGCCGACGACCCGGCCAAGGTCAATGCCGAGGCCGAAAAGGCCGCTTGGTTCTTCAAGGTAAAGCTCGCGGATCAGGGCGAGCTGAAGGCCCTGATGGACCGAGCGGCCTATGACGCTTTCTTGAAGACTCTCAGCTAGTTGGGAATCGATCTTCATGCGTTATCTGCCGCATACCGAGGCCGACCGCCGGGCCATGCTCCAGGCCATCGGCACGCCGTCGGTCGACAGCCTGTTCCGCGACGTGCCCGAGGCCGCGCGGCTGAAAGGCCCGGTGGACCTGCCGGCGCACCAGGGCGAGCTCGAGGTCGAGCGCGCCATCCAGGGTTTCGCCGCCCGCAACCTGGGCACATCGGCGGCGCCAAGCTTCCTGGGCGCGGGCGCCTACCGGCACCATGTCCCGGCCGCCGCCGATCATCTGATCCAGCGCGGTGAGTTCCTGACCAGCTACACGCCCTACCAGCCCGAAGTGTCGCAGGGCACGCTGCAATACCTGTTCGAGTTCCAGACCCAGGTGGCGCTGTTGACCGGCATGGAAGTGGCGAACGCCTCGATGTACGACGGCGCCTCGGCCGCGTCCGAAGCCGTGATGATGGCCAACCGCGTGACGCGCCGCGCGCGCGCCGTGGTGTCGGGCAACCTGCACCCGCATTACCGCGAGGCGATCGCCACCGCGGCCCGGGCGCTGGGCTTCGCGGTTGATTTCGCGGCCCCCGATCCCGAGGGCAAGGAGGACCTGGCCGCGCGCATCGACGGCCAGACCTCGTGCGTCGTGGTGCAGAACCCCGGCTTCTTCGGCCAGGTGCGGGACTTGTCCAAGCTGGCCGCGGCCGCCCACGCTAGGGGCGCGCTGCTGATCGCCGTGGTCACCGAGATCGTCTCGCTGGGGGCGATCGCGCCGCCCGGCGCGATGGGCGCGGATATCGTCGCCGCCGAGGGCCAGTCGATCGGCAATTCCCTGGGTTTCGGCGGGCCCTATGTCGGCCTGTTCGCCACCCAGGAGAAATACGTCCGCCAGATGCCGGGCAGGCTGTGCGGCCAGACCGTGGACGCCGACGGCCAGCGTGGCTTCGTGCTGACGCTTTCGACCCGCGAGCAGCACATAAGGCGCGAAAAGGCGACCAGCAATATTTGCACGAATTCAGGGCTTTGCGCTCTGGCCTTCACCGTCCACTTGACTCTGCTGGGCGAGGCAGGGTTCACGCGTTTGGCGGCGCTGAACCACGCGAAGGCGGTGCAGCTTGCCGAGCGTCTGGAAAGCCTGCCGGGCGTGAAGGTCTTGAACGACACCTTCTTCAACGAGTTCACGGTCAGGCTGGGCAGGCCGGCCGCCGCGGTGGTCGAAAACCTGGCGGCCAAACGCATCCTGGCCGGGGTGCCGGTGGCGCGGCTCTATCCCGGCCGCAAGGAGCTGGCCGAGCTGATGCTGGTCGCCGCGACCGAGACCACGACCGAGGCCGACATGGACGCCTTGGCCAAGGCCTTGGGGGAGGAAGTGCGATGAGCAATCCCCACGGCACGATAACGGGGAATCGCGGCCTGCAACTCGAAGAACCCTTGATCTTCGAACAGGGCGAGGAGGGGCGCTCGGGCGTCGATCTGCCCGAGCCGCCGAACGTCAAAACCCGCCTGGGCGGCTTGGAGAGAAAAGGGGAAATAGGCCTGCCGGGCCTGAGCGAGCCGCAGGCGATCCGCCACTACACGCGCCTCAGCCAAAAGAACTACGCGATCGACGCGGGCATGTATCCGCTCGGCTCCTGCACCATGAAGCACAATCCGCGGCTCAACGAAAAAGCGGTGCGCCTGCCGGGCCTGGCCGATCTGCATCCCATGCAGCCGGTCTCGACCGTGCAGGGCGCGCTGGCGCTGATCGACACCCTGGCGCATTGGCTGAAGACCTTGACCGGCATGCCGGCCGTGGCGATGTCGCCGGCGGCCGGCGCGCAGGGCGAGTTCTGCGGCGTGATGGCGATGCGCGCGGCGCACGAAGCGAAAGGCGACAAGGGCCGCAGCAAGATCCTCGTTCCCGAATCCGCGCACGGCACCAATCCGGCCACGGCGGCTTCCTGCGGCTACGCCGTCGAAGCCATCCCCGCCGACAAGCGCGGGCGCGTGGACCTGGCGGCGCTCAAGGCCAAGCTGGGGCCGGAGATCGCCGGGATCATGATCACCAACCCGAACACCTGCGGGCTGTTCGAGAACGAGATGATCGAGATCGGCAAGGCGGTCCACGCGGTGGGCGGGTATTTCTACTGCGACGGGGCGAATTTCAACGCGATCGTCGGGCGGGTGCGCCCGGGCGATCTCGGCATCGATTGCATGCATATCAACCTGCACAAGACCTTTTCGACGCC
>JAHFPH010000154.1 GCA_023266845.1 Rhodospirillaceae bacterium | reverse complement strand
TTGAGCGTAGGCCCCGCCTGACATGGCCGATGACGACAGGGTAGCCCCGTTCGATCTGGTGGTGTTCGGCGGCGCGGGCGATCTGGCGCTGCGCAAGCTGCTGCCCGCGATGTATCAGCGCGAGCGCGACGGCCGTTTGGCGGATGACGGCCGCATCTTCGCCGTCGCGCGCTCGCCCATGACCGACGAGGAGTACCGCAAGCGGGCCGAAGAGGCGCTGCGGCGCCATGTTCCGCCCGACACGATGGACAATGCGACCGCCGCGACATTCCTGAAGCGCCTGGGCTATGCCGCCTGCAACGCCACCGACCCGAAAGACCTGACCAAGTTGAAGGCGCGCCTGGCCGATGGCGGGCGCACGCGCGCCTTCTATCTGGCGACCGCTCCCGACCTGTTCGGCCCGATCTGCGACGCGCTGGGCGCGGCGGGCTTGGCCCAGTCCCAGGCGCGCGTGGTGCTGGAAAAGCCGCTGGGCCACGACCTGGCCTCGTCGCGCGCGGTCAACGAGCGCGTAGGCGCCGTGTTCGGCGAGGACCGCGTGTTCCGCATCGACCACTATCTGGGCAAGGAGACGGTACAGAACCTGATGGCCCTGCGTTTCGCCAACCGGCTGTTCGAGCGATTGTGGAACGCAGGCGAGATCGACCATGTACAGATCACCGTGGCCGAGGCGCTGGGCGTCGAGGGGCGCGGCGCCTATTACGACAAATCGGGCGCGATGCGCGACATCGTGCAAAACCACCTGTTGCAGCTGCTGTGCCTGGTGGCGATGGAGCCGCCGGCGCGGCTGGACGCCGACGCGGTGCGCGACGAAAAGGTGAAGGTGCTGAAATCGCTGCGCCCGATCGACGCGGCCACGGCCGCGCGCGACACGGTGCGCGGCCAATACACGGCCGGCGCCATCGCCGGCCAGGCCGTGCCGGCCTATGCCCAGGAGATCGGCGCGGACAGGAAGTCCAGCCGCACCGAAACCTTCGTCGCGCTCAGCGCTGCGCTGGACAATTGGCGCTGGTCTGGCGTGCCGTTCTATCTGCGCACCGGCAAGCGCATGGCCGAGCGGCGATCCGAGATCGTGGTGCAGTTCCGCGACGTGCCGCACGCGATTTTTCCGCGCGAGGCGGGCGAGGTCGCGCCCGACCGGCTGGTGATCCGGCTGCAACCCGACGAGGGCATCCATCTGGTGCTGAACACCAAGACGCCGACGCCGGGCAAGCTGCGCCTGCAACGCGCGGCGCTGAACTTGAGCTTCGCCGAGACGTTCAAGACGCGCCATCCCGACGCCTACGAGCGGCTTTTGACCGACGTGCTGCGCGGCAACCAGACCCTGTTCATGCGCCGCGACGAGGTGGAGTGGGCCTGGCGCTGGGTCGAGCCGATCCTCGACGCCTGGGCTACGGCCGGCGACGCGCCGAAATCCTACACCGCCGGAAGCTGGGGTCCGGCAGCCTCGACCGCCCTTCTTGCGCGCGACGGCAGGGCGTGGCGCGAAGAAACGGGATGAAATGCCCAAGGCGAACGGCGCTGGCCGCCCTGGCGCTCGTTCTGCTGGGCGCCGTCGGCCTGACGCATCGCGCCGCGGCACAAAGCGCCATCGCGACGGGCGACGCCGCCTGGAACTTGCTGAAGCAGAACGGCAGCGTCGCGTTGATCCGCCACGGGCGCACCTTGGGCGGCGCGGGCGATCCGCCAGGCTTCAGGCTCGAGGACTGCGCAACTCAGCGCAATCTTACCGAAGAGGGCCGCGCCCAGGCCAAGACGCTGGGCGAAGCCATGCGCGCCAAGGGCGTCGTCGTGACCGATATCCTGTCCAGCCGGTGGTGCCGCTGCATGGACACGGCGCGGCTTGCCTTCGGCAAGGTCGAAGCCCTGCCGGCGCTCGACAATCTGTTCGGCAATTCCGCGCGCGAGCCGGCGCAGACCGCCGAGCTGCGCAAGCGAATCCGCGCCTGGGCCGGTCCCGGCGCGTTGGTGATGGTGTCGCATGGCGTGAATATCCTGCCGCTGACGGGAATTCAGCCGGCCGAAGGCGAAATCCTGATCCTACTGCCCAATCCCAGCGCCGATTTTCGCGTGGTCGGGCGGATCGCGATCGGAAGCTAGCAACTTCTAACGACGCTTGAAGCCCAGAAGCTCGGTCTTGGCCGGGAAATCGCGCTCCCAGGCCGAAACGGTCAGCAGCATTTCGACGAGCCCGTCCTCGCTGCCCAGGGGCAGGATGATCCTCCGGTAAACCGCGGAATGCCGCCCGCGCATCTGCTGGATTTCGTACAGAAGCGGCGCCGCCAGCTCCACCGCCTCGGTGTAGTGCCGGATCAGCATGTCGCGGTACTCCGGCGGCCGCATCTCGGCGACGTCGCGGCCCGTCATGTCGTGGTCGTGCAGATCGGCGATCACGCTGCCGCGCACGCGGAACTGGAAGCGCAGCGGATCGCGCAGCACCGCCACAAGGTTCACCTTGCCCAGCACCGGCACCAGCGCTTCCGGCCGCAGCGCCCCGCGCGCCGGCATGCGGGCCGCGCCCCGGCGCTGGTTCCACAAAGCGAACACATGCGCGATGCCCTGATCGGCGATCGGCTGAAGCGGCAGGCGCCTCCCCGTGACCAGCAGAGGCTCGCCCAGTACCTGGTTTTCGTTCGCGGCGGTCATCGCCGCTACTAATAGGCGAAGAACCGCCTGAAGTGAAAGCGAAATTCCGTGGCACCGGCGCCTAATACGAATAGCTTGCAAGTCCAATCCCGGCCGTGGTTTTTTAAGAATGGAAATAATTCAACCGCTGCGGTGTCTTTCTTCTTTGACGGCGGGCCGCGCGGCCCGATACTCGATGCTTAACCAGCTTCGTTTCAACCACCGGGGAGGATCACATCCATGAAAATTCGTCTCGCGGCAATCGCCGGGTTTTTGGTCGCATTCGCGGCCGCGCCGGCCATGGCGCAGACATTCACCGCCGATCTCAGCGGCAAGAGCGAAAACCCGGCGGTCCAGTCGGACGGCACGGGCGCGCTGACTGCCTCGCTGGATACCAAGACCAAGGTGCTGAAATGGGAGCTGCGGTTCTGGGGTTTGACCGGCCCGGCTATAGGCTCTCATTTCCACGGGTCGGCCGACGCCAAGACCAACGCCGGCATCGTGGTGCCGATCTCCAAGGCCGGCGAAGCGGGCCCGCACGTCGGCACGGCGACGCTGACCGACGCGCAGATGAAAGACCTGTTGGGTGGTATGTGGTACGTCAACGTCCACACCGATAAAAACAAAGGCGGCGAAATCCGCGGCCAGGTGATGAAGCAAAAATAATCCCTGGAAGGGGAATATCCGCGCACGGCCGGGGTTGATGACGCTGTAGGCGGCCGTGCACGGCCGCGCCAATTGGGAGGAAATGATGCGCATCTCGAAAAGTAGCGTTCTGGCGGGCGTTCTGGCCCTGGCGATCTCGGGCCCGGCCTTCGCCGGCACCTGCCCGAAGCACATGGCCGATATCGACGCGGCCCTGGCCAAGAACCCGACGCTCACCGCACAGCAAATGAATGACGTAAAGGCCCTGCGCGCCAAGGGTGAGGTGGATCACAAGGCTGGCAAGCACGGGGATTCGATAGACTCCCTGACCACGGCCAAGAAGGTTCTCGGCATCCAGTAAACACGCGACGGGCTACGGCCCGCGATTTCCGGCCGGGCGCGCTTCGTCCGGCCGGTTTCGTTTCAGGGCGCGTTGTAGCGCACCGTGCCAAGGCCGCCGATTTCGTAGCCGCCCAGCGCAACCGCGCGCTCGGCCAGGCGCTGATCGCGCGCGAAGGCGAGCAGGCGCTGCACCGGCGCCTCGAAATAGTCGCGCCGCCGGAGGCACAGATCGTAACGCTCGCGCGCCAACGGCAGGAACCCGAGCTTGAGCTGCCGCGCCGCCGCTTCGATCGCTAGGCCCGCGTCGACGCGGCCTTCCAGAACCGCCAGGCCCAGCTCGGTCTCGCTCACCGCCGCAGGGCCGGCGAATTTCATTTCATCCGGCGCGACCCCCGCCTCTTCCAACAGACGCAGCAGCAAGACCTGGCTGCCGGCATCGTCCTGGCGGCGCGCCAGGCGCGCTTTTTTCTTCTTCAAATCGGCGATGCCGGAAATCTTCAACGGATTGCCGGGCGCTACGACCAGTCCCTGCCGCCGCCACGCCCATTCCACCAGCACCACGTCCATTCCCGCCAGCATGTCGCGCGCGGCTTCGGCGTTGTAGCCATCGCCCGCGGCGTCGCGCAGATGCAGCCCGCAGATCGCGGCTTCTCCCGCCGCCAACCTGCGCAGCCCGTCCAAACTGCCGCCGGGCAAGAGCGCCAAGCCGCAGCCCGATTCCCGCGCCGCCCAGTCCAGCAGCGGATCGTGGCTGCCGGCGATGACCGGCGGCGGGGCCGGCCGCGCCACCCCGGCATAGTCGGCGTTCTCGGCCACCCAGCGGTCGATCAGCCGGCGCGGAAACAGCCATTTGCCGGTCACGCGGCTGCAGGGAATGCGGCGGTCGCGCACCAGCTCGTAGATTTTGCGCTCCTTGACGCGCAAGTAATCCGCCAACTCGCTGGTGGTCATCATGTCGTGCGGACTGTCGGCCGGCTTGGTGGGCATGGTCCCACGACTATAGCAAGCCCCCAATTTCTGTGGGGTCGCTTTGCCGCGCTTCTCCCGCTAGATTGGCCCCGGCGAGGAAAGGATGAAAATCAACGACAAGACCGTCGCGGTCTGCGACTGCGAAGGCACGATGAAGCTCGACGGCGCGGCGCTGGCGAAGGCCTGCGGCGCCGCCGGCGCGGCCGACGTGAACACGCAGCTCTGCCGCTCGCAGATCGGCAATTTCCAGACCCTGCTCAAGGCCGGCAGCAAGCTGCTGGTCGCCTGCACCCAGGAAGCCCCGCTGTTCGACGAAACGCGCGCGGAAGCCGGCGCGAACGAAACGCCGGTCGCCTACGTCAATATCCGCGAGCGCGCGGGCTGGTCGAACGAGGCCGGCGCAGCGATGCCCAAGATCGCCGCGCTGCTGGCCGAGGCGGCGATGGACTTCGCATCCACCCCCGCCGTGACGCTGGAATCGAAGGGCGTGGCGCTGATCTACGGCACGGACGAGCAGGCGATCGAGATCGCCAAGCGCCTGAAGAACCGCCTCGAGGTCACCGTGCTGCTGAGCAAACCCCAGGACGTGCTGCCGCCCAGCGTGATGGACGTGCCGATCTTCAAGGGCACGATCGTCGCGGCGAAAGGCCATCTCGGCGGGTTCGAGATCGTGGTGGACGACTATGCGTCGGTCGTGCCGTCCTCGCGCCGGAAATTGGAGTTTCTGCCGCCGCGCAAGGGCGCGAGCTCGACCTGCGATTTGATCCTCGATCTGACCGGCGGCAAGGCGCTGTTCCCCGCGCCCGAGAAGCGCGACGGGTATTTCCGCCCGGACCCCAAGGACCTGGTGGCGGTGGAGCGCGCGGTGTTCGCGCTCGCCGACATGCTGGGCGAGTTCGACAAGCCGCGCTATGTGGATTTCAAGGCCGATCTCTGCGCCCATTCGCGCAGCCACATCACGGGCTGCACGCGCTGCCTGGATGTATGCCCGGTTTCGGCGATCGCGCCGGACGGCGATCACGTCAAGATCGACCACAAGATTTGCGCGGGTTGCGGCGCCTGCGCATCCGTCTGTCCAACAGGGGCCGCGACATACGCCCTGCCCGCGGGCGACGCCATCTTCCAGCGCCTGCGCACGCTGCTCGGCGCCTATGCGAAAGCCGGCGGGACCGACCCTGCCTTGCTGGTGCACGATTCCACGCATGGCGAGGAGATGATTTCGGCGATCGCGCGCATGGGGCGCGGCCTGCCGGCGCGTGTGCTGCCCTTCGCGGTCAATGCGGCGACGCAGATCGGCTTCGATTTCCTGGCCTGCGCCTTCGCCTATGGCGCGGCCGATATCCGGGTGCTGGTGGGCCCGAAGAACCGCGACGAGTTGGCGGGCTTGGCGCAGCAGATCGGCCTGGCCGAAACGGCGATGTCGGGGCTGGGCTACGGCGAGGGGCGCGCGGGCATCATCGACGCGGCCGATCCCGACCAGGCCGAGGCGGCGCTCTACGGTCTGCCGAAACTCAGGGCCGCGCCGGCCGGAAGCTTCTTGCCGATGGGCGGCAAGCGCACGCTGGTGATGCTGGCGCTGCGCCATCTGCGCCAGCACGCGCCTAGGCCCGTGGAAGCGCTGCCCCTGCCGCAAGGCGCGCCGTTCGGCACGCTCGAAATCAACGTGCAGGGCTGCACGCTGTGCCTGGCTTGCGTCGGCGCCTGCCCGACCGGCGCGCTTGGCGACAACCCCGAGCGCCCCACCCTCAGCTTCACCGAGGACGCCTGCGTGCAATGCGGTATCTGCAAGGCGACTTGCCCGGAAAAAGTGATCGCGCTCAAGCCTCGTTTCAATTTCGCCGACGCGGCGCGCTCCGCCCAGATCGTCAAGAGCGAGCCGCCGTTCCATTGCGTGCGCTGCGGCAAGCCGTTCGGCACGCGCGGCGCCATCGAGCGCATCGCCGAGAAGCTGGCCGGAAAGCATTCCATGTTCATGCAGGGCGACGCGCGCTTCCGCGTGATGATGTGCGAGGATTGCCGCGTGATCGTGCAGTTCGAGGCCAAGGACAATCCGCTGGCCGGCCCGCCGCGCCCCAGGATGCGCACCTCGGAAGACGATTTCCGCGAACGCGAGATCGAGGAGGCGCGCGCGAAGGTTCTGAAAGATCGCGCAGAGCAAGCGAAGAAGAACGACGCGTAGGGCGTCACTTCGCCTTGGTCGATCCGCTCGCGCTGGCGCGGCACAGGCCCTCGGCGCGGTCCTTGAAGGTCGCGGCCATCGCCGCCTGCACCACCCCGTCCTTGACCATTTGGTCGATCTTGGCGCCGTGCTCGGTCATGCATTTCGAGAATGGGTCGTCGGCCTTGCCTGCCGGGGCGCCGCCCGAGGCCACGGCGGCCGAACCGCGAATGTCGTCGCGATGCAGATAGGCCAGCGCTACGGCGGCGGCCAGGGCCACCAGTACCGCCACGGCGCGCGCGGCGGCGCCGTCGAGCATCGACTTGCGGCGGGTATCGGGGGACGCGGCCATGCGCGCAAATTACTGCCTAGCACGTACGTTGGAAAGCGGGGGTTCTACAACTATCGTCATCCTGAGGAGCCCATC
>JAHFPH010000153.1 GCA_023266845.1 Rhodospirillaceae bacterium | reverse complement strand
GCCTGAAGAACCTGCCGGTGTCGTGGAAGGATTACTACTTCCCCGAGGTTCACGGCGTGCAGGGAAGTTGAGGGGGCGGCCGTGGCGGCTGGCACGGCGCGGACCAACGGCGGCAACGGCGCCGCTCCCGCGTTGTTGTCGGTCGACGGCGTCACGCTGCAATACAAGACGCGCGATCATCTGGTCACGGCCACCTATCGCGTCAGCTTCCAGGTCCAGCGCGGCGACCGCTTCGTGCTGCTGGGCCCGTCGGGCTGCGGCAAGTCCACGCTGCTGAAGGGCGTGGGCGGCTTCATGCCGCCGGTCGAGGGATCGATCGCGCTGAACGGCCGGCCGGTCGAACGGCCCGGCCCCGACCGCATGATGGTGTTCCAGGAGTTCGATCAGTTGCTGCCCTGGAAGACGGTGCGGCAGAACGTGCTGTTTCCCATGCTGGTGAGCGGGCGCTGCGCGCGCGCCGAGGCGAACGACCGCGCGCAGCGCTATATCGACAAGGTGAACCTGACCAAGTTCGCCGATATCTATCCGCATATGCTGTCGGGCGGCATGAAGCAGCGCGTGGCGATCGCGCGCGCCATGGCGATGGAGCCGGATATCCTGCTGATGGACGAGCCGTTCGCCGCGCTGGACGCGTTGACCCGCCGCAAGATGCAGGAAGAGCTGTTGCAATTGTGGGACGACGTGCGCTTCACCGTATTGTTCGTCACCCACTCGATCGAGGAAGCGATCATCGTGGGCTCGCGCATCCTGGTGCTGACCCCGCACCCCGGCCAGGTGCGCGCGGAGCTCAACACCGACGGGCTGGGCCAGCAGGGCCACGAAGGCGCCGCGTTCCAGGCGCTGCACCGGCGCATCCACGCCATGCTGTTCGCCCAGCGCGTGGAGCAGGAAGAACGGATGCGCCCGCATGCCTGACGACAAGATCATGCCGGCGGTGCGGCCGGAATTCGAGGCGACGCCGCGCGACGCCGGCGTGATCGGCGACGCCGCGCGGCCGCTGTCGCTGTGGGAACGGTTGTCGAACCACACGGGCTTGCGCCGCGTGGCGATCCTGGTCGCGCTGTGCCTAGCCTGGCAGCTCTACGCGCAGTGGCTCAACAGCCCGCTGATGTTCCCGACCTTCAAGGACGCGATGACGGCGTGGATCGACGCCACGACGCGCGGGCCGCTGATCGACCGCACCCTGACCTCGATCCGCGTGCTGTTGATCGGCTACGGATGCGGCATCGCGCTGGCCGCGGTGTTCACCACGCTGGCCGTGTCCACGCGGGTGGGCACCGACCTGCTGTCGACGCTCACCGCCATGTTCAATCCGCTGCCGGCCATCGCGCTGTTGCCGCTGGCACTATTGTGGTTCGGCCTCGGCATCCCCAGCTTGGTATTCGTGATCATCCATTCGGTCCTGTGGGCGGTGGCGCTCAACACCCATACCGGCTTCATGGCGGTCAGCGAAACGCTGCGCATGGCCGGGCAGAACTACGGGTTGCGCGGGATTCCCTATGTGGTGCGGATTCTGATTCCCGCCGCCTTTCCCTCGATCCTCGCTGGACTGAAAATCGGCTGGGCCTTCGCCTGGCGCACGCTGATCGCCGCCGAGCTGGTGTTCGGCGTGTCGTCGCGCTCCGGCGGGCTCGGCTGGTTCATTTTCGAGAACCGCAACCAGCTCGAGACGGCCTATGTGTTCGCCGGCCTGTTCACGGTCATCATCATCGGCCTGTTGGTCGAAAGCGTGATCTTCCGCGGCATCGAGACGCGCACCGTGCGGCGCTGGGGCATGCAGCGATGAACGCGGTGAAGCGCCTGATGGTCGAGCCGGCCGCGATCGAAGAGGCGGCGAAGCTATTGTATATCCGCGCGCTGAAGCTGCTGCCCGACGATATCAAGCAGGGTTTTACGCGCCTGGACGCGGGCGAAACCGGCGCCACGGCCAAATCGGTGCTGGCGACGATGATCGAGAACATCCGCGTGGCCGAGAAGACCGAGAACCTGCTGTGCCAGGATACCGGCATCCCGATCTACAACGTGCTGATCGGCCGCGAGGTCGAGGTGGACGGATCGGCGCTGAAAGCCGCGATCCGCCGCGGCGTGGAGCGGGCCACGAAAGAACACCCCTTGCGTTCGTCCATCGTGCATCCCCTCACGCGCGCCAACGAGCAGACCTCGTGCGGGGCTCTGGTGCCGGTGATCAACATCGACTTCACCGAGCGCGAGCGCGAACTGCGCCTGGAGATGGTGCCCAAGGGTTCGGGCTCGGAGAACGGGTCGTTCCTGAAAATGGCGATCCCCGCGGACGGCGTGGACGCGATCAAGGCGTTCGTCGTCGACCGGGTGATCGAGGCCGGCGGCAAGGTCTGCCCGCCGACCATCGTCGGCGTGGGCGTCGGCGGCACGTCGGATCTGTGCATGCATCTGGCGAAAGTGGCGGCGACCAGGGCTTTGGGCAGCGTCTGCGCCGATCCGCAAGGGGCCGTGCTGGAGAAGGAACTGAGCCAGGCGGTCAATTCGCTCGGCATCGGGCCGCAGGGGCTGGGCGGCGACTCCACGTCCTTCGCCGTGCATGTCGAGCTGGCGGCGACGCACATCACCATGAACCCGGTGGCGGTCAACATCCAATGCCACTCCGCGCGCCGCGCCAGCGCCACCTTCACGCCCGGCGGCGTGGAGATCGGGTTCTAGGAATGCACCACGATCTAACGCCGCCAATCACCGAAGCCCAGGCGCGCGAACTGAAAGTCGGCGACACGGCGACGCTCGACGGCGCGCTCTACGGCATCCGCGACTTGAGCCTGATCCACATGTTCGACAAGGGCCGGCGCACGCGCTTCGACATGAAGGGCCACGCGGTGCTGCACACCGCGCCCAACGTGCGCAAGGTGCCGGGCTCGAACGAGAATCCGGCGGGTTACGCGTCGATCTGCGTCGGCACCACGACCAGCGCGCGCATGGAGCGCTTCACCCGGCCGCTGATGACGCGCGAGGGCGTGCGCCTCGTCATCGGCAAGGGCGGCATGGGGCCCGCGACGCTCGCCGCGTTCAAGGAGCTGGGCGGCGCGTATCTGGCGGTGATCGGCGGCGCGGCGGCGCTCGAGACCACCTGGATCGAGGCGATCGACGACGTCGACCTCGACGACCTCAATCCCGAATCCCTTTGGAAATTCCGCGTCAAGGGATTCGGGCCGCTGCTGGTGGCGATGGATTCGCATGGCGGCAGCGTCTACGACCAGGTGAACAAGCAGGCCGTGGATCGTCGCGCATCGGCGCTCGCCGCCATCGGCGTGAAGCCCTAGGAGGAAGAAACCACAGAGGCACAGAGACATAGAGGGGGGTCGCGCGACCCTAGGTCGCGCAATATTTCTGAATCTCTGTGCCTCTGTGTCTCTGTGGTTCAATCTTATGAATCGCCTGCGCACCGACATATTGATCTTGGGCTCGGGCGGGGCGGGGCTCCTGGCGGCGCTGCACGCGCATAAAACCGATCCGGCGCTCGACATCACCATCGCGGTCAAAGGGCTGCTGGGAAAATCCGGCTGCACGCGCATGGTGCAGGGCGGCTACAACGTCGCGCTCGCGCCCGGCGATTCGATCGAGCGCCATTTCATGGACACGATCGAGGGCGGCAAGTGGCTGAACGACCAGGACCTGGCCTGGACCCTGGTCGTGACCGCGCAACAGCGCATCCGCGAGCTGGAGAACGAGTGGGGCTGCTTTTTCGACCGCAACCCCGACGGCACGGTGCACCAGAAGGCGTTCGCCGGACAGAGCTTCGACCGCACGGTGCACAAGGGCGACCTGACGGGCATCGAGATCATGAACCGCCTGGCCGAGCAGGTCTGGGCGCGCGGCATCCGCCGGTTGGAGGAGCATCGCGCGCTGGCGCTGATCAAATCCACGGACGGCCAGGACATCGCCGGCGTGCTGCTGCTCGACATTCGTTCGGGTGAGTTCACTTTCGTAGAGGCGCGCGCGGTGCTGCTGGCCACGGGCGGCGGGCCGACCATGTACCGCTACCACACGCCCTCGGGCGACAAATCCTGCGACGGCATGGCGATGGCGCTGCGCCTGGGTCTGCCGTTGCGCGACATGGAGATGGTGCAGTTCCATCCCACCGGCCTGATGGCCGGGCCGGATACGCGCATCACCGGCACGATCATCGAGGAGGGTCTGCGCGGCGTCGGCGGTCATTTGCTGGACAATGCGGGCGAGCGTTTCATGCCGCGCTACGATCCGCGCGCCGAGCGCGCCACGCGCGACATCGTCAGCCGCGCCATGGTCGAGCAGATGCGCGCCGGGCGCGTGGGTCCCAATGGCGGCGTGTTCATCACCATGCGGCATCTCGATCCGGCGATGGTCAAGCGCGGCTTCAAGGGCATGGTCGAGCGCTGCGCCGACGTCGGCTTCGATCTGGTGTCCGGCCTGGTCGAGGTCACGCCCACCGCGCATTACATGATGGGCGGCTTGCGCTTCGGCCTGGATTGCGCGACCGAGCTTCCCGGCCTGTTCGCCGCGGGCGAGGACACGGGCGGTGTGCACGGCGCCAACCGACTGGGCGGCAATGGCGTCGCCAATTCCACCGTGTTCGGCGGCATCGCCGGCGCCAGCATGGCGCGCTGGCTCAGCTCCGGCGCGGCACAGCGCGCGCCCGACATGGCGGCGGTCGAGGCGGCGGTGGCCGAGGCCAGCGCGCCCCTAGGCGACGCCGCCACGCCCTTGGAGCCGATCCGCGAGGCGCTATATGACGCGATGTGGAACGATGCCGGCGTGATCCGCGACGCCGCCGGCCTGGCGCGCGCCGCCGCGACGCTCGGCGAACTCGACGCGCAACTGGATCGCACGCGCGTGCCGGGCGACCGGCGTCAATTCAACATGGCCTGGCAGGATTGGCTGAACCTGAAAAACCTGGTGCTGACCAGCCGCGCCATCGTCGCCGCTTCGATCGCGCGCACCGATTCCTGCGGCGCGCATTACCGCGCGGATTTTCCGCGCGAGGCCGATCCGAAGCGGGCCGCCTTCACCGAGGCGCGTCTGACGGGGCGCGACATCCGCATCGCCCGCGTGCCGGTCGCTTTCAGCCGTGTGAAGCCGGGCGAAACCCTGCTAAAAGGCGCGGCATGATTCCAATTGCCGACATCCGCGCCGCCGCGGGGCGAATCGCGGGCAAGGTGCGCCGCACGCCGCTGCTGGCGACGACGGGATTGAAATCGTCCCTGCCGGGCCAGGTGGTGCTGAAGCTCGAATGCCTGCAGGTCACCGGCTCGTTCAAGGCGCGCGGCGCCACCAGCAAGCTCGGCACGCTGACGCCCGATCTGTTGAAGCGCGGCATCATCACCGCCTCGGGCGGCAATCACGGCATCGCCGTGGCCTATGCCGGGTATCTCGCCAAGGTGCCGACCACGATCTACGTGCCCGAGGGCGTGTCGCCGTTGAAGGCCGAGAAGATCAAGGGCTACGGCGCGGCGCTGGCCATCGCCGGCAGGCATTGGAGCGAGTCGAACACGGCGGCCTTGGCGCACGTCGAGCACGATGGCCTCACCTATTTCCATCCCTTCGCCGACAACGCCGTGATGGCCGGGCAGGGCACGCTGGGTTTGGAGATACTGGCGGAAGACCCGGCGATCGACACGTTTATCGTCGCCATCGGCGGCGGCGGGCTGATCGCCGGCATGGCCAGCGCGATCAGGCAGCTCAAACCATCGGCGCGGGTGATCGGGGTCGAGCCGGTCGGCGCCCCCACGCTGCACGACAGCCTTAGGGCGGGGAAGGTGATCACCCTGCCCGCGATCAAGACGGCGGTGCTGACCCTCGCCCCCTTGCGCTCCGACGAGATGAACTTCGCCATCATCAAGGACACGGTCGAGAAGATCGTGCTGGTGACGGACGACGACATGCGCGCCGCCGCGAAGCTGTTGTGGATGGAGCTGGGCATCGCCGCCGACCTCAGCGGCGCTGCCGGCATGGCGGCGATCCTTTCGGGCAAATACGCGCCCGCCGCCGGCGAGCGGGTCTGCGTGCTGGTCTGCGGCGCGGGCGCGGACGGGGTGACGTGAGCGCCGCGCCCGATCCCCAGGCCGAGTCCGTCGGTTGCTGCATCCGTTGCCGCAAGCCGATCGAGATGTGCATTTGCGGCGCGCTGGCCCGCCACCAATCGCGCCTGTTCGTCCTGGTGCTGCGCCACCCGCAGGAAAAGGACCGTGTGCTGGGCACGGCGCGGCTGATCGAGCTGCAACTGCCCCAGAGCCGCATCGCAACGGGTCTGTCCTGGCGCAATCTCGAGGCCGCTTTGGGCAAGCCGGCCCATCCGCAGGATTGGGCCGCGCTGTTCCAGGGGCCGAAGACGGACCGGCCGCAGCGCGGCGCGGCTCCGGTGATCGCTGTTGACCGCCGGGGTTCGCCGCTGCCCGACCAGCGCGCGGCGCTCGCCGGGATTCGCGGCGTCATCGCGCTCGACGGCAATTGGAGCCAGGCCAAGACTCTGTGGTGGCGCAATCCCTGGCTGCTGAAATGCCGCCGGCTGGTGCTGAACCCCGCGCGGCCCTCGGCTTACGGCACCTTGCGACGCGAACCCCGCCGCGACAGCGTTTCCACGCTCGAAGCCGTGGCGCTGATCTTGTCGGCGCTGGAAAACGACGCGGCCCTGTACGAACGCCTGACCGCGCCGCTCAGCAAACTCGTCGAGACCGCGGGGCAGGCGGGGCAAGCCCCTATTTGACGCGCGGGCCTTTGCGGAATTCGTGATAGCGCGGCAACTCGTCGCGCACGTCGAACCAGGACAGTTTCGCGTCCATCCACAGATGATCGACCGGCTTGAGCTCAGGATCGTCCGGCTGATCGAACGTGACGGTCGTGACGTCGATATGCTCCGGGTCGGCGAACGAGCGCCAGACAATGACCGAGCCGCAGCGCGCGCAAAAGGCGCGCTCGGCCTTTTCCGACGATCTGTACCAGGCGGGCTCGGGCGTGAAGCGCACCTTGGCGGCCGGAAAAGTGACCCAGGCCACGACAGGCGCGCCGCTGGCCTTGCGGCAGGTGCGGCAATGGCAATAGTTCACCCGCGTGGGCGGACCGGAGGCTTCGATGCGCACCGCTCCGCACAGGCAGCCTCCGGTCCTCGTCTTCTCGGCCATTGCCACTCCTTCAGTTGCGCCAGAACGGTTTGCCGGTCTCCGCGTGGATGTCCACGCGGTTCAGGCCCACGTCCTTCAGTTGGACGTCGGACATGGCGGCTAGCTGGCGCCGCTCGCGCGC
>JAHFPH010000030.1 GCA_023266845.1 Rhodospirillaceae bacterium | reverse complement strand
CGGGCTGTTCCTTGGCGATCTTGCCGGTGACGAACCGGAACACGCCCTTGGCGACGGTTGCCGTAACTTTGCCCGCGCTGGTCTTGGGGTCGTAGATGAACTCGTCGACCGTGATCTGGCTGTCCGGTCCGATGGTGAAAGTGGTCTGGTCGAGCAGGATGATCTGCATGCCCGAATTCGGGCCGCTGGTGATTGCATTGCCGAGATAGACCGGCGCGCCCGACGCCACCTGCCGGCCGACCGCTCCGCTGCGCTCGGCGATCTGCACCTGCCCGCGCACCGCCGCCGCAACGCCCGCCTGCTCGGCGGCGATGCCCAAAACCGGCGCGCCCGCGCAAATCAGCGCGGCAAAAACGGCCAGTGCGGCAATTCGGCGTTTAGGTGCCATCGAGACTCGTGAGGCAGCAGCCTAGTCTTGCCTGCCAATTTAACGGGTTGCGGCCCGTTTCGCCATGCACATCTGCGGGATAGGACAGGGAGTTCTGCGCGCAAGCCCTATTGCGCGCCGGGCTGGGAGAATCCTTTGGCTTTCATGCAGGACGCCACGTATTGGCGCTGGCGGATGGCGACGCTCTCGTTCATCTGCGCCATATTGGCGCTGTACGAGCCGCTACGCTGCCAGTCCTCGCCGCGCGCGGCGGCGATGTCCTGGTCGATGCGCGAATCCGCCCCGGCGATGCGGCGCGATTCGATCTGGCAGGCGCTGAGCTCGCGCGCGGTCTTGGCGCTGTCCGTGTCGGGCTTTGCCCATTCCCCGCGCGAGGTGTTGTCGCCGCCCCCGGTCACGGTGTAGCAGCCCGCCAAGGCAAGGCAGGCCACGGCCGCAAGCGCCATGCGCCGAAACGGGAATTTGTCTCGGTATTTCAGCATGGCGCCGACTATGCGCCACGGGCCGCCGCCGCCGCAATCCCAGCGTTTGACAGGAAGTGGGCGGTTGCCCACAGTCGGCCCTCTTTTCAAGGAGGAATCGATGTCGGACCGCTTGGCCCGGCTGCTCGCGACACGGCCCTATCTCGTCGCCGACGGCGCGATGGGGACGAACCTGTTCGCGCGCGGCCTGATGAGCGGCGACGCGCCCGAGCCGTGGAACGTGGACCATCCCGACCGCGTGGCCGCGGTGCACCGGGGTTTCGTTATGGCCGGCAGCGACATTTTGCTCACCAACACCTTCGGCGCCAATCGACAGCGCCTGAAGCTGCACAAGATGGAAGCCCGCGTGGAGGAATTGAATGCCGCCGGCGCGCGGCTCACGCGCGGGGTCGCCGACACGGCGGGGCGCGTGGTGGTGGTCGCGGGATCGATCGGACCGACCGGCGATCTGCTGGCGCCGCTGGGCCCGTTGACGATGGACGAGGCGCGCGCGGTGTTCGCCGAGCAGGCGCGGGGCCTGAAAGCCGGCGGCGCCGACGTGCTGTGGATCGAGACCATGTCGGCCAAGGACGAGATGGAAGCCGCGGTCGCGGGCGCAGCGGACGCGGGCCTGCCGATCGTCGCCACCATGACCTTCGACACCAACGGCCGCACCATGATGGGGCTGACGCCGGGCGACGCGATCCGGTTCTTGAGCGCCCAGCACCCCAAGCCCCTGGCCTATGGCGCGAACTGCGGCACCGGGCCGGCGGAGCTGATCGCCTCGCTTCTGGGGCTGGCCAAGGCGCGCATCGGCGGCGACGAGATCATCGTCGCCAAGGGCAATTGCGGCATCCCGCAATACAAGGACGGCAAGCTGGAATTCACCGGCACGCCCGCGCTGATGGTGGAATACGCCAAGCTGGCGCGCGACGCCGGCGCCAGGATCATCGGCGCGTGCTGCGGCTCCGAGCCCGTGCATCTCAAAGCCATCGCCGATGCGTTGCGCGGCTACGCGCCGGGGCCTGCGCCCGACATCGCTGCGATCGAGGCGAAGCTGGGCGCGTTAGGGGCGGGGGCGAAGCTGGCGGCCGAAGACGGCGCGCCTGCCGCGGCGCGCGAGCCGCGCCGCCGCCGGCGCGGCTAGAAACTAGCCCGGAATTGGCGGGGCCGGCACCGGCCCGGTCAGCAGCACCATGCCGTCTGCGATGCCGATCGGAACCGCCGCCAGCGAGCGGCCCTCGCAGGGCCCGCTGAGACAGAACCCGTCCTCGATGCGGAAGCACGCGCCGTGCGTCGAGCACAGCAGGCGCTTGCCGGTGTAATCCAGGAACTTGTCGGGGAAAATTTCCAGCGGCGTGCCGAGATGCGGGCAGGCGTTGAGATACGCGAACACCGCGCCGCCGCGCCGCACCAGGATCAGATCGTGCTTGCGCCCGTCGCGCTCCACGATGAAACCGCGCGCCGCGCCGTCTTTGATCGACTCCAACGGCGCGATGGGCGAACCGGTCACGGCGCGCCGATCACGGGGCCAACCCGGCCATGTCGCAGATCAATTTCCACGACTTCAAATCTATCGGTACGACCGACAGGCGCGACTGGCGCACCAGCAGCAGATGCTGCAGGCGCTTGTCGGCCTTGATCGCTGCCAGCGTGACGGGCGTCTTGACCGGGCCCAGCGTCTTCACCTCGACCATGCCGAACTTCTTGGTCTCGTCGGTCGGATCGGGATGGTATTCCTTGCTGACGGAGACGACGCCGACGATCCGGCGTTCCTCGCCGGAGTGATAGAAGAAAGCGAGGTCGCCCAGCTTCATCGCCTTCATGTTGTTGGCGGCCTGGTGGTTGCGCACGCCGCTCCACGGCTCCTTGCCTTTCCTCACCTGATCGTCCCACGACCAGGCCTCGGGCTCGGTTTTCATCAGCCAATATTGCACCGCCGCCTCCTCACTCGCCTTCGCTTTTGAACGGACGCGACAGCAATCCGCGCACCTCGGCGTCGATGTCGGCGCCGCGATTGAGCACCGCGTCGACCGCCGCGACGATCGGCATGTCGATGCCGGCGCGCCTGGCCCGGGCCAGGACCGCGGCAGCGCTCGGCACGCCCTCGGCGATCGAGCGGCGCTCGCCCATGACGTCGGCGAGCTTGCGGCCCTCGCCCAGCGCCATGCCCAAAGTCAGATTGCGCGACTTCATGCCGGTGCAGGTCAGCACCAGGTCGCCCAGGCCCGACAATCCCATGCAGGTCTCGGGTTTTCCTCCCAGGGTGGTCGCCAGGCGCAAGATCTCGGCCAGGCCGCGCGTGATCAAAGCCGCGCGGGCGTTGTCGCCCAGCCCGCGCCCCATGGCGATGCCGCAGGCGATCGCCAGCACGTTCTTGACCGCCCCGCCCACCTCGGCGCCCACCGGATCGTCGCCGAGATACGGGCGGAAACTCTGCGTGCCCAGCGCGCGCACCAACGCCGCGCCCAATTCCCGGTCGCGGCAGGCCAGCGTGACGGCCGTGGGCAGGCCGGCGGCGACCTCGGCGGCGAAGGTGGGGCCGCTCAAAACCGCCAGGGCCGCGCCGGGCAAGGTCTCCGCCGCCACCTCGGTCATTAGCGCGCCGCCGTTCTCGATCCCCTTGGCGCAGATCACCAGCGGCGGAAGCTTTCCGGCCAAGGATTTGCCTAGCGCCGACGCGGCCCGGCGCAGGTGCTGCGCCGGCACGGCCAGCAGAATCGCGTCGGACGCGGCGAGCGCGGCCATGTCGGTGCTCGCGCGCACCGCCGCGTCCAGCTTCACGCCGGGCAGGAAGATCGTGTTTTCGTGCCGCGCGTTGATCGCCTCGGCGACCTCGGGTTCGCGCGCCCAGAGCAGCGGCTTGCGCCCTGCGCGGTGCGCGAGCCCGGCCAGCGCCGTGCCCCAGGCGCCCGCCCCCAATATGCCGATGGTATCGATGGAACTGCCCACGGGCGGCAACCATAACATCGATCGCCGCTTCGGGTTTAGAGGGGGATTTCAGTCCGGAACGACGGTGATGCCGTGATCGCCGAGACCCAGGAACACCTCGACGCCGGGCTTCAGCGGCCGGTCGACCGCGCGGTCGACCACGAACACCTCGCCGAGCTCCGTGGCCACCGTGTATTCCATGTGCGTGCCGAGATACGCGGCCTTGGCGACGCGGCCCTCGAGCGCCGGCGCGTTCGGGCGCGAGCCCATCAGCAGCAGGGATTCCGGACGGATGGCGACTTTCACTTTCCCGGGCTTCACGCCGCGATGCTTCAGGCGTTTTTCCACCTTGCCGATGGAAACCGGCGCCGTGTCGCCCTGATGCTGCCCCAGCGCGGCCTCGACGATGTTGGCGTCGCCGATGAAATCCGACACGAACAGGCTGGCGGGTTGCTCGTAAAGTTCGCGCGGCGCGCCGGTCTGCGCGATCACCGAATTCGCCATCACGATCACCCGATCCGAGACCGCCAGCGCTTCCTGCTGGTCGTGCGTCACATAGGCGACGGTCAGGTTCAGCGTGCGCTGCAGGTCGCGGATGTCCTCGCGCACCCTCCGGCGCAGCTTGGCGTCCAGGTTCGACAGCGGCTCGTCGAACAGCAGCACCTGCGGCTCCAGCACCAGGGCGCGCGCCACGGCCACGCGCTGCTGCTGGCCGCCGGAAAGCTCGGACGGCAGGCGCGCATCGAAGCCCTTCAAGCCCACGACATGCAGCTTTTCGCGCGCCATCTCGTGCGCCTTGGCCTTGGGCACGCCGCTGACCGTGGGGCCATAGGCGACGTTCTCCAACACGGTCATGTGCGGGAACAGGGCGTAGGACTGGAACACCATCGACACGTCGCGCTCGGCGGCGCTAAGCCGCGTCACGTCGCGCCCGCCGATCAGGATCTGGCCCTCGCTCGCCATCTCAAGGCCCGCGATCAGCCTGAGCGTCGTGGTCTTGCCGCAGCCCGACGGGCCCAAGAGCGTGACCAGCGTGCCAGGCTCGATGGTGAAGGACACATCGTTCACCGCCGCCACCGCGCCGTAGCGCTTGCTGACGTTGCGGAATTCGACCGACGAAGCGGATTTGGCCATGGACGACGTCCCCCTTGCGCGTGCCGCTATTTCGGCAGGCTGCCGACTTCCTTTTCCCAGCGCGCGATGATGCGCTTGCGTTCGGCCGTCGCGCTGTATTTGACGTGATCGAAGTCGATCAGCTTCATGTCGGCCATCCTAGGCATCGCCTCGGGCGCGGAGGCCTTCATGTTCGATGGCACCTGGTAGGATTTCACGGTCTTGGCCTGGTTTTGCACCTCGGCCGTTAGCGCCCAATCGTACCACTTGCGCGCGTTGTCCGGGTTCTTGCCGCCTTTGACGATGCTCATGGAGCCGATCTCGTAGCCCGTGCCCTCGCAGGGCGCGGCGATCTTCAGCTTCGCGCCGGTGGCGGCCTCGGCCACCGCGTCGTGCAGGAAGTTGATCCCCACGGTGGTCTCGCCCAGCGCGGCGTTCCTGACCGGCGCGGGGCCGGAGCGCGTGTACTGGTTGATGTTGGCATGCAGCTTTTTCAGGTACGCGAATGCCGGCTCCTCGCCCATGACCTGCACCAGCGTCGCCAGGGCCACATAAGCCGTGCCCGAGGACGAGGGGTTGGACATCTGCACCTCGTTCTTGAATTCTGGCCGGATCACGTCGGCCCAGCATTTGGGCTCGGGCAGATTTTTCTTCGCCAGTTGCTCGGTGTTCCACACGATGCCCAGCGCCCCGGCATAGATGCCGACGGTTTTGTACTTCGAGTCCTCGGCCTGCTTGCGCGCCCAGGGATGCAGCTCGGCCAAGAGCGGCGATTTGTACTCGACGGTCAGACCCGCCTCGGCCGCTTCCAGATGCTGGTCGCCCACGCCGCCATAGAAGATGTCGGCCTTGGGATTGGCGGCTTCGGCGCGCAGCTGGGCGATGGTCTCGCCCGAGCCTTTCTGCGTCATCGTCACCTTGGCGCCGGTTTTCTTCTCGAACCCCTGGGTCATCATCAGGCACCAATCGTTGAGGACGCTGCAATACACCACCAGCTCGCCGCCGGATTGGGCGGCCGCCGGGCGCGGCAGCGCGGCCAGCGCCAGCAACAGAACGAACGCGATCGCGCGGAGCATTTTCTCTTTCCTCCCTTTATCCGCCGGCCTGCACGACGACCATCGCCTGCTGCGGCTGGCGGCGGCCAAGGCGGCGTTCGCCGACCAGGAACTGGATCAACAGAATGGCGCTTAGCATCACCAGGATCAGCACGTTGGAATAGGCGATCGCCAGGCCGTACTCGCCGGCCTCGACGCGGCCCACGATATAGGCGGTCGACATGTTGTACTGAGCCGACACCAGGAAGATCACGGCGCTGACCGCGGTCATGGCGCGCACGAAGCTGTAGACCAGCGACGAGACGATCGCGGGCCTGAGCAGCGGCAGCACCACACGCCTGACGGTGGTGAAGGACTTGGCCCCCAGGGTCAGCGAGGCCTCATCCAGGCTCTTGTCGATCTGGCTCAAGGTGGCGATGCCCGAGCGCACGCCCACCGGCATGTTGCGGAACACGAAACAGATCACCAGGATCACGCCGGTGCCCGTCAATTCGATCGGCGGCACGTTAAACGCCAGAATATAGCTGACGCCGATGACGGTGCCGGGAATGGCGAAGCTCAGCATGGTGCAGAACTCGAACGCGCGCTGGCCGGCGAATTTCTGCCGCGCCAGCAGATAGGCGGTCAGCAAGCCGATCGCCGCGGTCAGCGGCGCCGAGATCGCCGAAATCTCGATCGTGGTCCAGAACGAGTTCCAGGCCGAGCCTCCGAAATAAAGCCCGCGTTCGCCCCATTCCACCTTGAAGCCGGTCAGGTAGTGCTCGAACGTCAGCGAATAGTCGCGCCCCACCGTCTTCCAGAAGCTCGACAGCAGGATCGTCACGTACATCGCCGCGGTCAGGAGCGCGAACGGAATCACCGCCGCGTAGCACAGCCAGCGCAACCCGCTGGGCAGCGGCACCGCCAGCCCCGCGTCGCCCTTGCCGGTCACGGTGGTGTAGGACTTCTTGCCCAACCACATCTGCTGCGCATAGAACGCGACCAGGGTGAATCCCAAAAGGATGATGGCCAGAACCGCCGCGCGGCCCTGGTCGTGCGACGCGCCGACCACGGCGAAGAAAATCTTGGTCGCCAGCACCTCGTAGTTGCCGGCCAGCACCAGGGGATTGCCGAAATCGGCCATGCTTTCCACGAAGCCCAGGAGGAACGCGTTGGCCAGGCCCGGGCGGATCAGCGGCAGGGTGACGGTGTTGAACGTTTTCCAGCCCTTCGCGCGCAGCGTCAGCGACGCCTCTTCCAGCGACGGGCTGACGCCCTGCACCACGCCGATCAGCACCAGAAAGGCGATCGGCGTGAAGGCCAGGAGCTGCGCGATGGCGACGCCCTGCAGGCCATAGATCCAACGCGAGCGCGGGATATCGAGCCATTCGTTCAGGAACCCCGTCACCACGCCCGAGCGCCCGAACAACAGGATCATCGCCAGGCCGATCACGAAGGGCGGGGTGATGATCGGCAGCACGCTCATCACCCTGAGCAACCCCTTGAACGGGAAATCGGTGCGCGTGGCGATCAAGGCGAACGCAAGCCCGAAAAGCGTCGATCCCGCGCCCACCACCACCGCCAGGAACACCGTGTTCCACGCCACGCCGCAGCGCAGCGACGAGTTGAGGCAATCGAGGCCCCAGACGCTGTGGTCGAGGAATTTCTCGAAAAATACCACAAGCGCCACGTTGCCCTTGTCGTCCTGCAGCGCGCTAAGCAGCACCTCGAACACCGGGAAGAACACGAATACGCCGACCAGCGCCACCACCAGCGCGACGGCGCTGACGATGAACGCGTCGCCGCGGCACCAGCCGAGGGCGGCTAAGCCCTGGCACATCAGCATCAAGAAGGCGGCGGCCAGCACCAGCGCGCCATAGCCCATGCCGGGCTGCTTCGGCCCTTCGCCGCCCATCAGCGCCTGAAGCCATGCCCAGCTCCAGCCGCGATGGTCAATGGCGGCGCCCTCGGCCAGCATTAGCGCCATGCCGGCGATGCCGGCCGCCACCAGCAATCGCGACAAGCGCCGGCTGTCCCTGTGCATGAACAGCGCCGGCATCGCCGCGATCAGCGCGAGCACGGGTGGCGCCAGATACCAGCGCCCCTGCGCGAAGATCTGATGCGCGGTGGGCGCGTTGTCGCCGTCGTATTTCAAATACCAGTCGAAATACCAGAAGCTGCTGTCGATGGCGTACCAGGGCAGGATCAGCACACCCACCCAGCCGACGGCGATCCATAGGCGAAGCGCGCGGGTCATTTCGGCTGGTTCTTGACCTCGGTGTCCCAACGCGTCAGCAGGCGCTTGCGCACCTCGGACGAGCCGTATTTGGCGAAATCGTAATCGATGAACTTGATCTTGGAAAAGTCCGGCGCTTCGGCCAGGGGCTTGGCGTTCTTGTTGGCCGGCACCTGGAACGAGGTCTTTGTCCTGGGCCCTATCTCCTGCGCCTCGGCGGTCAGCGCCCAGTCGTACCAAGCCTTCGCTTCCCTCGGATTTTTCGCGCCTTTGACGATGGACATCGAGCCAACCTCATAGCCCGTTCCCTCGCAAGGCGACACGACCTTCATCGGCGCGCCCTGCACCACGAACGGCACCAGGTCGTGCTGGAAATTGATGCCCACGGCGGTCTCGCCCAGGCTCAGGGCTTTGGCCGGCGCCGCGCCCGACTTGGTGTACTGGTTGACGTTCTTATGCAGCTTCTTCAGATACTCGAACGCCTTGTCCTCGCCCATGATCTGCACGACCGTCGCCAGGAAATTATAGGCGGTCCCCGCCGAGTTGGGATCGGCGACCTGCACCTCGTCCTTGTATTTGGGATCTGCCAGATCGGCCCAGCATTTCGGCTCGGGCAATTTCTTTTCGGCCAGCAGTTTGGTGTTGAAGCCGAAGCCCATCGCGCCGGCGAACACGCCGATGGTGCGTTCCTTGCCGTCTTTCCATTGCCGCAGCGCCCAGGGATGAAGCTGCGACGGGTCGGCGGGCTTGGCCTCTTGCGTCAGGCCTTCCCCGGCGGCCTGAAGATGCGGATCGCCGGTGCCGCCCCACCAGATGTCGTTCTTGGGATTTGCCGCCTCGGCCTTCAACTGCGCGTAGATCTCGCCCGAGCTCTTGCGCGTCATCGCCACCTTGATGCCGGTTCTCTTTTCGAAAGCCGTCACCATCTCGCGGCACCAGTCCTCGACATTGCCGCAGATCAGCACCAGGTTGCCCTGCGCCTCGGCGTTGCCGGGCGCGGCCAGCGACAGCGCGCCAGTCAACGCGACGCCGGCCAGCAGCAACAGAATCCTAAGTGGCATTGTCTCCCCCGGATCGATCCGCCGCTTCTTTTCCCGCGGCGGTTTCTTCCCATCGCGCCGCCCCCGTTTGTCCCTCAAGCGGAAACGAACGGAGGCGGTCGCAGCCTTCAGCTCACGCGCGCGGCGCGTGTCGTCACTTCGGCAGGTTCTTGACCTCGGCGTCCCATTTCGCCAGCAGGCGCTTGCGCTCGGCCGACGAGCCGTACTTCGCGAAGTCGTAGTCGATGAACTTGATCTTCTTGAAGTCCGGCGCTTCCTTCGGCGTCTTGGCGTTCTTGTTCGACGGCACCTGATAGGCCTGGGCGCCCGCGCCCAGTTCCTGCGCCTCGGGCGTCAGCGCCCAGTCGTACCACAGCTTCGCTTCCTTCGGATTCTTGGCGCCCTTGATGATCGTCATCGAGCCGATCTCGTAGCCCGTGCCCTCGCACGGCGCCACCGCAGTGATCGGCGCTTTTTGCACGATGAACGTCACCATGTCGTGCAGGAAGGTGATGCCGACCGCGGTCTCGCCCATGCTGGTGGCCTTGGCGGGCGCCGCGCCCGACTTGGTGTATTGGTTGACGTTCTTGTGCAGCTTCTTCAGGTAGTCGAAGCCCTTGTCCTCGCCCATCAGCTGCACCATCGTGGCCAGCATGGTGTAGGACGTGCCCGATGAGTTCGGGTCGGCCACCTGCACCTCGTCCTTCAGCTTCGGGTTCAGCAGGTCGGCCCAGCATTTCAGCTCGGCGATCTTCTTGTCGGCGAGCTGCTTGTTGTTGTAGCCGAAGCCCAGCGCGCCGGCATACACGCCCACGGTGCGCTTCTTCGACTGCTCCCACTGCTTGACCGCCCAGGGTTGCAGATCCTTGTTCATCGGCGAGGTGTATTCCTCGGCCAGGCCTTCCTCGGCCGCCTGCAGATGCGGATCGCCGGTGCCGCCCCACCAGATGTCGCCCTTGGGGTTCGCGGACTCGGCCTTGATCTGGGCGTACAGCTCGCCCGAGCTCTTGCGCGTCATCGCCACCTTGATCCCCGTCTTCTTCTCGAAGGCGTTGACCATCGCGCGGCACCATTCCTCTTGCGGCGTGCAGTACAGCACCAGGTTGCCCTGGGCCTGGGCGGGCGCGGGTGCCGCGAACGGCGCGGCGGCCGCCAGCGCCAGGCCGGCAAGCCGTAGCAGAGTCTTGGCAATCATCGTTTTTCCTCCCGATTTTGGCCGCCGTTTTCAAGCACGGCGGCGCTTTGATAACGATCCGTTACCGGCATTATGCCATCACTTTCGACCCGATGCCCGTCAGCTTGATCAGCGCCTGGGCGACGCCCGGCGCCGCCACCAGGATCGGATTGCCTTTCAGCATTCCGTCCCCGGCCAGGAAGTCGTTGGCGTAACCGCCGGCTTCCTTGACCATCACGATCCCGGCCAAACAGTCCCAGGAATTGATGTGCAGCTCCGCATAGCCGTCGCTGCGCCCGTCCGCGACATAGGCGATGCCCAGCGCGCCCGACCCGGCGCGGCGAAAGCTGGCGCCCGCTTCGAGAACTCGACGCACAATGGCAAGATAGGCGTCGTTGGTGCGGCGCGACGACCAGCCCAGCTCGATCTGGCAGTATTCCATCTTCGTCGCGTCGCTGGTCTTCATCGGTCGGCCGTTGACGCGCCCGCCCGCGCCGCGCTGCGCCTCGAACATCTCGTCGGTCATCGGGTCGTAGATCACGCCGATCTCGGGGGTCTGGTCCAACGCATAGGCGATGGAGATGCAGAAATGCGGAATGCCGCGCGCGAAGTTCGACGTGCCGTCGATCGGATCGACCACCCACATCGACTGGCTCACTTCGCCGCCGCCTTCCTCGCCGAGAAACTTATCCTGCGGAAACGCCTCCGCCAGGCGCTGGCGGACCAGCTTTTCCACGGCGGCGTCGGCCTGGGTCAGGTAGTCCTGCGGCCCCTTGAACGACATCTCGATGCCGCTGCGGTTCTGAAACAACCGCCGCATCATGTCGCCGGCTTGCCGCGCCACCGCGCACGCCGCCAGATGGCGGCGTGACAAGGCCTCGGATTCGATCATCGGACCCCCGTCAATACTGTTACAATTCTATGACAGCCAGTTCAGGCACCCGTCAATCCCAATCCCGGCCATGCGTTATCCAACACGCGGCATGACGGGCCTGTCCGAGCGGCGGTTGTCATGCAAGGTGCTTCGCCCGCACAGTGCCGCAGCAGTGTTCCACGAGGGAATTACAGGCCCATGACCAGCAAGCTGTTCAGCCCCCTCCGGCTGGGGCCGGTCGAGCTCGCCAACCGCGTGGCGGTGGCGCCGATGTGCATGTCATGTACAGCGCCGAGGACGGCTCGGCCACGGGCTGGCATCTGCAGCACTGGATGCAATACGGCTATTCCGGCGCCGGGCTGGCGCGTCCGGGCGGTTTCAAGTCGGCGGCCTGACGGCGCGTTGACGGTTCACGATCGCCTGGGTCATGGTTCGGGCTTAAGCGAACGAAGAAGAAGCGGAGGGGACTAGTGGCGACCACCCATTTCATCGTGCACGACAAGAAAGACACGGTCGGCGTGATCGTGGTGGAAGAGGGCGTGAAGAAAGGCCAGTCGCTGACCGGCTGGGTGATGGAAGGCGACGGCACGATCGCCGTCAAGGCGGCCGACGACATCCCGCTGGGCCATAAGGTGGCGCTCAAAGACATCAAACAGGGCGAGACGATCCTGAAATACGGCCACGACATCGGCAAGGCGGTCGCCGCGATCGGCAAGGGCAAACACGCCCATATCCACAACATGAAAACCAAGCGTTGGTAGGAGCGCTGACATGGCGAACATCGTGAAACGGCGCGACACCGCGTTCCTGGGCTTCCGGCGCGAGAACGGGCGCATCGGCGTGCGCAACCACGTCGTCGTCCTGCCGCTCGACGATTTGTCGAACGCGGCCTGCGAGGCGGTGGCGCACAACATCAAGGGCACGATGGCCCTACCGCACGCCTATGGCCGGCTGCAGTTCGGCGAGGACCTCGAGCTGCATTTCCGCACGCTGATCGGCACCGGCTCGAACCCGAACGTCGCGGCCTGCGTGGTGATCGGCATCGAGCCGGGCTGGACCAAACGCGTGGTCGACGGCATCAAGAAGACCGGCAAGCCCTGCGAAGGCTTCTCGATCGAGGGCAACGGCGACATCCAGACCGTCGCCAACGCCGCGCGCGCCGCGCGGCGCTTCGTCCAGGACGCGAGCGAAAAGCAGCGCGAGAAGTGCAAGCTGGAAGAGCTGTGGATCTCGGCCAAATGCGGCGAAAGCGACACCACCTCGGGCCTGGCGTCCTGCCCGACCGTGGGCGACCTGATCGACAAGCTCGATCCCTTGGGCGCCACCACCTGCTTCGGCGAGACCACGGAGATCACCGGCGCCGAGATGGTGTGCGCCAGCCGCGCCGCGAGCCCGGCGATCGCCAAAAAATTCATGGCGGTGTTCAACGCCTATCAAGAGGTGGTCAAGCGCCACAAGACCAGCGATCTGTCGGACTCGCAGCCGACCAAGGGCAACATCGCCGGCGGCCTTACCACGATCGAGGAAAAGGCGTTCGGCAACCTGGCGAAGATCGGCCACACGACCAAGTTCATCGACGTGTTGAAGCCGGCCGAGGAGCCGAAAAAGGGCGCGGGCCTGTATTTCATGGACACGTCCTCGGCCGCGGCGGAATGCGTCACGCTGCAGGCCGCCGCCGGCTTCGTGGTGCATCTGTTCCCGACCGGCCAGGGCAACGTGATCGGCAATCCGATCGAGCCCGTCATCAAGCTCACCGCCAATCCTAGGACCGCGCGCACCATGCCCGAGCATATCGACCTTGATGTGTCGGGCATCCTGCGCCGTGAAATGACCCTGGATCAGGCGGGCGACGCGCTGATCGACATAACGCTGCGTACCTGTAGCGGGCGGCTTACCTGCGCCGAGGCGCTGGGCCACCGCGAATTCGTGATGACCAAGCTGTACCAGAGCGCCTGATCGTTGCCCGATATCGTCGTCACGGAGTTCATCAACGAGTCGGCGTCCGGAGCGGGCGCATGAGTTTCGCCGCTCCGCAGGCCTTGCGCGCGCTGGTCGCCCGCGCGCTGGAGAACAGCGGCGCCAGCTCGGCCAACGCCGCCTCGGTCGCCGCCGCCCTGGTCGCGGCCGAGATCGACGGGCAGAAAGGCCACGGCCTCGCGCGCGTGGCCAGCTACGCCGCGCAAGCCAGATCGGGCAAGGTCGACGGCCGCGCCGCGCCGCGCGTGACGCAGCCCAAGCCCGCGGCGCTGATCGTCGACGCCGCCCAAGGCTTCGCGTTCCCCGCCATCGACCTGGCGATCGAGCGCCTGACCGCGCTTGCGCCGCAAACCGGCATCGCCTGCGCGGCGATCCACCACTCGCATCATTTCGGCGTGGCCGGGCGGCACGCCGAACGCCTGGCCGAGCGCGGCCTGCTGGCGCTGATCGTCGGCAACTCGCCCAAGGCGATCGCACCCTGGGGCGGCAAGCGGGCGGTGTTCGGCACCAATCCGATCGCCTTCGCTGCGCCCCGCGCCAAGGCGCCGCCGCTGGTGATCGATTTGTCGCTGAGCAAAGTAGCGCGCGGGCGCATCATGGCGGCGGCGCAGAAGGGCGAAAAGATTCCCC
Source organism: Rhodospirillaceae bacterium (assembly GCA_023266845.1). Taxonomy (GTDB): domain Bacteria; phylum Pseudomonadota; class Alphaproteobacteria; order JAEULC01; family JAEULC01; genus JAEULC01. Next base: position 18,088 of record JAHFPH010000030.1, on the reverse strand, counting down.
AGGGCTGGGCGCTGGACAAAGACGGCAATCCCACCACCGACGCTAAAGCGGCGCTCGACGGCGCCATGCTGCCGCTGGGCGACGCGAAGGGCGCGGCCCTGGCGCTGATGGTCGAGATTCTCGCGGCGGCGCTGACCGCCTCGCATCTCGGGTTCGAGGCCTCGTCGTTCTTCACGGCCGAAGGACTGCCGCCGCGCGTCGGCCAGTTCATGCTGGCGATCGATCCCGGCGCCTTGTCCGGCGGCGCTTTCGCCGAGCGCCTGGAAACGTTGCTGGCGGCGATGCTGGCTGAGCCCGGCGTGCGACTGCCCGGCGAAAAACGCCTGGCCGGCCGCGCCCGCGCCGCCACCGGCGAGATCGAGGTGGACGACAAAACGCTGGCCGACATAGAAAACCTGGCGCGGTAGAGAAGATGGAGGAGTGAAATGCCGAAGCAATTCAAGCCGCCCGTGATCGATCCGCTGGGCGTTGCGGAAATCAGCAGCACGGGCTACCCGTCGCCCTACAAGGAACAGGTCGCCGGCCGCTCCAAGCGCAAGCTCGGCGACGCGGCGGGCCTCACGCAGTTCGGCGTCAACCTGACGACGCTCAAGCCCGGCTCCTGCTCGTCTATGCGCCACTGGCACGAGTCCGAGGACGAGTTCGTCTACGTGCTGACCGGCGAGCTGGTCCTGATCACCGACGCGGGCGAGCAAAAGCTCGGGCCGGGTGCGGCTTGCGGCTTTCCCGCCGGCAAGCGTGACGGGCACCACCTGATCAACAGCTCGAAGTCGCCGTCGACGTATCTCGAAATCGGCACCCGCACCAAGAGCGACGACGTCACCTACCCGGACGTCGACTTGAAGGCGGTCAACGACGGCAAGGGCTGGAAATACCTGCGCAAGAACGGCACGCCGTATTGAACTTGTGTCGCTTGTTGATTCCTCAACGATCCTGCTAGAGAAGAACGATGCTCAACGCCCGCCTCGCCGAGTTGACCGACCACACTTTCCGCCGTCTCGCCGCGCTGCTGGACCCGGTGCAGCCGCGCATCAACCTGCCGCCGGTGAACCTGTCGGTCGGCACGCCGTCGCACAAGCCGCCGCCGTTCGTGGCCGAGATCGTGGCGCGCAAGCGCGACGACTGGAACGAATACCCGGCCTATTTCGGCACGTCCGAACTGCGCAAGGCCTGCGCCGACTGGGTGACGCGGCGCTACAAGCTGCCGGCCGGGATGATCGACCCGGACAAGATGATCGTGCCGGTCGCCGGCACGCGCGAAGGGCTGTACATGGCGGCGACCGTGGCGGTGACGCCGTCGCTGGGCGGGCCCAAGCCGCTGGCGCTGATGCCCAATCCCTTCTACCAGGTCTATATCGGCGCCTCGGTCATGGCCGGCGCCGAGCCCGCGTTCCTGCCGGCGACGAAAGCCACGGGCTTTCTGCCCGATCTCGACGTCGTGCCCGAGGCGACGTGGAAGCGCACGCAGATCTTCTACATGTGCTCGCCGGCCAACCCGCAAGGCTCGGTCGCGAGCCTCGACTATTTGAAAAAACTCCTCGGCCTGGCGCGCAAGCACGATTTTCTGCTGGTGACCGACGAATGCTATTCCGAGCTTTACTACACGCCCGAGCCCGCGCCGGGCGGGCTCGACGCCGCCAAAGCTCTGAGTGGCGGTCTCGACAACATCCTGGTCATGCATTCGCTCAGCAAACGCTCGAGCTCGCCGGGCCTGCGCATGGGCATCGCCACCGGCTCGCCCAAGACCATCGCCATGCTCAACCGCCTGCGCGCCTATAGCTGCGCCGCCTCGCCGCTGGCGGTGATGGAGGCGGCGACGGAGTGCTGGAAGGACGAGACGCATGTCGAGGAAATGCGCGCGCATTATCGCCGCATCTACGCCATGTCCGAGCGCGTGCTGAAGGGGCGCTTCGGATATTACCGGCCGGACGGGGGGTTTTATCTGTGGCTCGACGTCGGCAACGGTGAGGAAGCGGCCAAGCGCCTGTGGACCGAAGCCGCGGTGCGCGTGCTGCCGGGCAGCTACATGACCCGCGACAATCCCGACGGCAGCAACGACAGCCACCGCTATATCCGCGTCGCCATGGTCGGCGACCTGGAATCGACCGAGGCCGCGCTGACCCGGATGGCCAAGCTGCTATAGGGCGCGAATCGGGCCTGCGCCCATGGGTTGTTGAATCGGGCGCTGGGCGCGTGTAATCAGGGAGCCGTTCCGTCCCCCCTGGAGGGCCTGCCCATGTCAGCCGCCAAGCGCACCTACTGCGAAAACCAGATCAAGAAAATCGGCGAGAAGATTGGAAAGCTGGACGCCAAGGACAAGGAGGGCCCGGTGCGCAAAGCCCGCCTGATCTCCGCGACCAAGAAATGGGTGCGCTTGGCGCATCGCGCGGCCTGAGCCGGGCGCAGGCCAGCCACCGATGAACGGCGACGGCAGGCGCGGCCAGCTCTACACGCTCGCCGCCACGCTGTTGCTGGCGGCGGTCACCGTCGCGTCCGCCACCGCGATCCTGCGCTTCGCCGACGCCGAACGCGCGCGCGACGTAGCAGCCTGGCGGGCGCGGCTCGGCATCGTCGCCGACAGTAGGCTCACCCAGGCGCAGGGGTGGCTCGATGCGCAGCTCGGCGAGATGCGGGCACTGGCGGAAAACCAGTCCGTTCAGATCTACATGACCGAGCTCGACCAGGCGCAGGGCAACCGCGCCGGCGTGACCGACGAGCCGGCGCAGATCGGGTATTTGCGCAACCTTCTGATCGTCACGGCCGAGCGCGCCGGGTTTGGCGGCGCGCGGGGCGCCGCGGTCGGCGCCAATGTGCGGCGCACCGGCAGCGGCGGAATCGCGCTGCTCAACGCCAGGGGCGTCGTTCTGGCGGCCTCGCCCAACATGCCGCCGATCGACGCGCCGATGCAGCAGCGCCTGGCGGCGCTGCCCGGCAACCGGCCGGGGGTGATCGACCTCTACCGCGGCGCCGCGGGCCAGCCGACGCTGGGTTTCATGGCGCCCGTGTTCGCGGTGCAGGCCGACCCGGGCACCAGCGAGCGCATCGGCTATGTGCTGGGCCTGGCCGAGCTCGGCGACGCCTTCTTCCGCCTGCTGAAGCAGCCCGGCGCGACCGAGTCCAGCGCCGAGGCGCTGGTGCTGCGCAAATCCGGCAACACGATCGAGTATCTGTCGCCGCAGGCCGACGGCACCCCGTCGCTGGGCCGCAGCGCGCCGGCCGACGCCGGCGATCTGGCCGAAGCGCGCGCCGCGGCGGCGCCGGGTGGCTTCCTCCAGGCGCGCGATTACCGCGGCAAGGACGTGCTGGCGGTCTCCCGCGCGTTCGTGGCCGTGCCCTGGGTGCTGCTGTACAAAGTCGACCGCGACGAGGCCCTGGCCGACGCCGATCGGCGCCGGCGCAACCTGATCGCGGGCCTGGGGCTGGTCGTGGCGCTGATCGCGGCCGGGTTCGTCGCGGTGTGGTGGTACGCGAGCTCGCGCCGCGCGAGCGAGGCGGCCGCGCGCTATCGCGCCCTGGCCGGGCGGTACGAACGCCAGGAATCGCTGCTGCGCGGCATCACCGACAGCCAGCCCGACCTGATCTATCTGGTCGACGGCGATGGCCGCATCGGCTTCGCCAACGCGGCGGCGGGAAAGCATGGCGGCGTCGCGGCCGAGGACCTGATCGGCAAGACCCTGCCGGCGGCGCTCGGGCCCGAGCACGCCGCCACGATCGACAAGGAAAACAAGGAGGCGCTCGGCCAGGGCGCCAGCAAGACGCGCCTGATGCGCTTCGACGCGCCCGGGGGCCTGCGCGTCGCGCAGATCAGCCACGTGCCGCTGGGCACGAATTCCGTCGTGGTCGTGGAGCGCGACGTGACCGAGCTGGTGGGCGAGCGCGAGCGCCGCGCGCGCGCCATGAACCAGGTCGTGGACATGCTGGTCAAGCTGATCGAGCGGCGCGATCCGTATTGCGCCGACCAAGCCCAGCGCGTGGGCCAGGTGGCCGGCGCCATCGCCGAGGCGATGCAGGCCGACGCCCAGGACCGCGCTACCGTGGCCCTCGCCGCGCGTCTCATGAACCTCGGCAAGGTGCTGGTGCCGACCGAGGTGCTGACCAAGACGACGGCGCTCAGCGACGCCGAGAAAAAGCTGGTGCACGACTCCATCCTCAGCTCGGCCGATTTCCTCAAGGGCATCGAGTTCGACGGGCCGGTGCAGGCGACGCTCAGCCAGTTGCAGGAGCGCGTGGACGGCGCCGGCACCCCGGCGGGGCTCAAGGGCGAGGCGATCCTCTTGCCCGCGCGCATTCTCGCCGTCGCCAACGCGTTCGTCGGCATGGTCAGCCCGCGCGCCTGGCGCGGCGCCATCGGCATCGACCAGGCGGTCGAAATGCTGCGCCAGGACCGCGACCGGTTCTACGACCGTCACGTCGTGGCGGCGCTGGAGCACGCCTTGGAGAACAAGGGCGGTCGCGCCGCCTGGCAGGGTTTCGCCGCGCGGCCGGCGGGCGCGCCCGCCTGATCGTTATTCTTTCGGCCCGGCGCTGACCGCGCCGCCGACCGTCGGCCCGGGGGCGAGGGATTTGTGCAGCCACCAGGAATTCTCGTTGATCGAGAAATACGGGCGGTAGTGGCGCACGATGCCGGCGTCCACCACGCGCTTCAACTGGTTGTCCAGCAGCAGCGCCTTGCCTTCGTGATGGACCACCAGCACGGCATGCGCCGCGTTCAGGTTCATGTCCTGCAGCACCACCAGGCGCACCTCGTCCTCCTTGAAGCCGAGAATGCGCAGCGACATGTATTTGGCGATGGCGTAGTCCTCGCAATCCCCGTCCTTGGTAAGGAACTGCATCGGCGTGGCCCAATAGTCCGGCACGCCGTAGTTCGGCAAATCCTCGATATAGGCGTGCCGGTTCATGTAGGCGTTGACCTCCTCGATTTGCTGCGATCGAGGCTTGCCTTCAAGCGTGGCGAGGAACTCGCGCCACACCTTGGGCCGGCATTTGAGCGCGCCGAGCTGCGCGCAAGGGGCGATCTCCAGCGACCGCTCCTGGGCGTAGCGGTCCAGCATCCAGGTCCATTTGGTGAAGGGACGCAGATTGCTCGACCGCGCCTCGACCGTTCCGAACAGATGGGGCCACGCGATCTCCGCCTGCTTGGGCTCGGGCGGCGGGGGCGGCTTCGCCTCCGGCGGCCGGGAAGCCTCCTGAACCGGCGGCTTCGGCGGCGGCTTGACCGGCTCGGCCCGTTGCGGCGGTGCTGGCGCGGGTGAAGGGACAGGCGCCGGCATCGGCTCGGCGATCGGACGCTGCGGCTCCGGCACTGACACTGGAGCAGGCGCTGGCGGCGGGGCGGGCTCGGCGACCCTGGGCGGTGCGGGCGCGGGGGGCGGGGCAGGTGCGGGCACCGCTTCGGCTACGGGCCGCGGCGGGGCCGGGGTCGGCTCGGGTTCCCGCTCGGTCATAATCAGCAGGGCTGTGATCGCCGCTAGGCACAGGGTCGCGAACGCGAACAGCCCCTGGTAGGCGCGCGGGCGTGGCGGCTGGATTGCTGCATCGGGACGGTCGATTTGCTGTGGGTTCGGCATGCCAGGGTCAACACCCGGATTCGTTAACGCGGCCCACGTTTCTGCGCTGGCCTAGCGCGAAAAATGCTATAATACCAAACAATTCGGCGGCTTTGTGCAGAACCGGCCGCCGCCACCCTCAGCAAAGGGCCAATACCGCGCCATGAACGATGCGGTGAAGCCGTTGCCCGCGGCGCCCAAGCCGGCCACGGCGGCGCAGAAACCCGCCGGCGCCGCCACCAGCAGCGCAGCGCCGCGGCCCGCTTCGGCCGCCGCCGCGCCACACGCGGCGAGCGCGCCACTGGGCGACGATCCGCTGGCCGAGTGCCTGGCGTTTCTGACGCGCTTTCACGGCCGCGCCTATACCGCCACGCAGCTCCGCGCTGGCTTGCCGCTGCAGGCCGGGCAGCTCGCCCCCAGCGCGCTCGAAGCCGCCGCGCAGCGCATCGGCATGGAAGCGGCGGAGGACGATTGCGAGCTCAAGGACATTCCGCGCCTCGCCCTGCCCGCGATCCTGATGCTGAAGGACGGGCGCTGGGCAGTGCTGGTGTCGCTATCTGAAAAGGGCCGCGCGCAAGTCTTCGAGCCGCGCGCCGGCGACGCCACCAGGTTGATCGCGGTGGATGAGCTTTCAAGGCATTACGCGGGCCGCGCGGTCTATGTGCGTCCGCGCTTCCAGTTCGACGCGCGCGCGCACGACTACGACATGCCGGTCACGGGATCGTGGTTCTGGACCGGCATCCGGCGCAATTTCTGGATCTACTCGCACGCCGTGATCGCCACGGTGGTGGTCAACATCCTGGCGCTGATCGCCCCGGTCTTCACGCTCGCGGTCTACGACCGCGTGGTTCCCAATTCGGCGCTCGAAACCCTGTGGACGCTGGCGATCGGCGTGCTGGTGGTGGCGTTGTTCGATTTCGTGCTGCGCAATCTGCGCGCCTATCTGATCGACTCGGCCGGCAAGCGATTGGACGTGGAGCTGGGCAACCGGATGTTCGAGCATCTGCTGTCGCTGAAAGGCGAGTCGCGGCCGCGCTCGGCCGGCAGCATGGCCGTGATGCTGAAGGATTTCGACTCGGTGCGCGATTTCCTGGGCTCGGCCACCATCGCGGTGTTCGGCGACATGCCGTTCATCCTTTTGTTCCTGCTGGCGCTCTACCTGATCGGCGGGCCGATCGTGGCGCTGACCGCGGCGGTGATCGTGCCGCTGGTGCTGATCGTGGGCATGCTGATCCACTGGCCGCTGAAAGAAGCCACGCGCCGCGCGATGCGCGAATCGACCCAGAAGAACTCGCTGCTGTTCGAGGTGCTGAACGGCATCGAGACGGTCAAAGCGGTGCGCGCGGAGGGATGGGCCAAGCGGCATTGGGAGCATTTCGTGGCGCTCACCGCGGCCTCGGGCATGCGCATCAAGCTGCTAACGGCGTTGGCGACCAACTTCACCGCCACCTGCTCGCTGCTGTTGACGCTGGCGATCATCGTGGCGGGCGTCTACCAGATCATGGCCGGTCACATGACCAGTGGCGCGCTGGTCGCGGCCATGATGCTGGGCTCGCGCATCATGGCGCCCCTAGGCCAGATGGCGGCGCTGCTGGTGCGCTACGACCACATGCGCACGGCCTTCGGCGCGCTGGACAAGATGATGGCGCTGCCGGTCGAGCAGGGCCCGGACGACCAGCCGGTGCACGTGCCGCAGATCAAGGGCGGCGTGGAATTCAACCAGGTCTCTTTCCGCTATCCGGGCGAGGACGTGACCGTTCTGGAAAACGTGTCGTTCACGGTGAAGCCGGGCGAGCGCGTGGCGGTGCTGGGTCGCGTGGGTTCGGGCAAAAGCACGATCCTGCGCCTGATCCAGCGGCTCTACGCGCCGACCAGCGGCTTCATCCGGGTCGACGATCTGGATCTGCGCCAGATCGACGTCAACGACATCCGTCGCCAGGTCGGCTTCGTGCCGCAAGATTCGGTGCTGTTCTTCGGCACGATCCGCGACAACCTGACCCAGGGCATGCCGCATGCCAGCGACGAGCAGATCATGCGCGCGCTGGAGCTGTCGGGCCTGATCGAAGCGATCAAGGCCTGGCCGCGCGGGCTGGGCCAGGTGGTCGGCGAGCGCGGCGGCAACCTGTCGGGCGGACAGCGGCAATTGGCGACGCTCGCGCGCGCGCTGATCGGCGAGCCGCCGATCCTGCTGCTGGACGAGCCCACCAGCCATCTGGACAACGCGGTCGAACGCCGCTTCATCGACGCGATGCAGACCTGGCTCAAGGGCCGCACGCTGTTCCTGGTCACGCACCGCTCGGCCCTGCTGTCGCTGGTCGAGCGCGTGATCCTGATCGACAAGGGCAAGGTGATCGCCGACGGGCCGCGCGACGACGTGGTGGCGATGCTGGCCGGCGGCCGCGTGCGCCTGGCGGCGGACTGAGCGGGCCCCCATGAGCACGCGCGCCACCACGGCTTCCCCCACCGCGCTGCGCGTCGACACGATGCGCGGGCCGCATGCCGCCGCCATCGCCACGCTGCTGACGCTGGTGGCGCTGGTGCTGGTCGCGTTCCTGTGGATGAGCCGGGCCGATCTGGACGAGGTGACGCCGGGCCTGGGTAAGGTGATCCCCTCGCGCCAGATCCAGGTGGTGCAGAACCTGGAAGGCGGCATCGTCGGCGAGCTGCTGGTGCGCGAGGGCCAGTCGGTCGACGCCGGGCAGATCTTGATGCGCATCGACGACACCGTCTCCGGCGCCAATTTCCGCGAGATGGAGGAGAACTACCTCGGCCTCTTGGCCTCGGTCGGAAGGCTGCAATCCGAGGCCGACGGCAAGGAGCCGATCTACGAAACGGAATTGCTTCACGCGCGGCCCGACCTGATACGGCGCGAGAACGACCTGTACCGCGCGCGCCAGACCGAGCTTGAATCGACCATCTCGGTGCTGCAACAGCAGCGCCGCCAACGCGAACAGGAGATGGCCGAGCTGCAAAGCAAGCTGAAGGCCGCGCAGGACGGCTATGGGCTGATCAAGCGCGAATACGACATGACCGAACCGCTGGTGAGACGGGGCGTGGTGTCGCAGGTGGAATTGCTGCGGCTGGAACGCCAGGTGACCGACCTCCAGGCGCAGATCGTCACGGGCCTGGCGGGAATTCCCAAGGTGCAGGCGTCGATGCGCGAGGTCGACCAGCGTATCCGCGAGAAGCGCGACAATTTCCGCACCGAGGCGATCAAGGATTTGAACGACCGCAAGGTGAAGCTGTCCTCGATCCAGGAAAACATGACCGCCAAGCGCGACCGCGTGACGCGCGCCGAGGTGCGCTCGCCGGTCAAGGGCGTAGTCAAGCAGCTCAACTTCAACACCGTCGGCGGCATCATCCAGCCGGGCCAGGACATCGCCACGGTGGTGCCGGTCGAGGACAATCTGCTGGTCGAGGCGCAGGTAAGCCCGCGCGACGTCGCCTTCCTGCATCCCGGCCAGAAGGCGGTGGTGAAGCTCACGGCCTACGACTTCACCGTCTATGGCGGGCTCGAGGCCGAGCTCGACCAGATCGGCGCCGACACGATCCAGGACAAACAGGGCAATGCCTTCTACGTGATCCGCGTGCGCACGCTGAAGAACACCATGAAGGACGCCAAGGGCGAGACGCTACCGATCATCCCCGGCATGATCGCCCAGGTCGACATCATGACCGGCAAGCGCACGGTGCTGGACTACCTGATGAAACCCTTCATCAAGGCGCGCTACAGCGCGTTGCGGGAAAGATAGACCTGGGTCGAAGCCTCATCCTTCGACAGGCCTAGGGATGAGGCTTTCCAATTGTCCTCATGCTGAGCCTGTCCAAGCATGAGGACAAACGACCGTTACGCCGCCCAGGGCAGCGAGAAAGCCTTCCTGTTGGTATAGGCCTTCAGCGTCTCGATCACACCTTGCTTAAAGGCTTAAAGCTGGCGCGCGCCCGGGGCGGCAAATAGTCGATGCGGAAATACGGTGTCGTCCGCAGGCGAATGATGTCGAAAATGTCGCTCATTCCGGTCACCCCATGGCATGGGACTGCAAGCAAAAAAGCAATAATAGGGGCGGGAGACGCGATCAACCTTTGCTATAAAAGCGGCATGATCACGATCAAACGAGCCTATGCGTCGCCCGCCAAATCCGACGGCCATCGCGTGCTGATCGACCGGCTGTGGCCGCGCGGCGTGGCCCGCGCGGACGCGGCGATCGACGAGTGGCTGACAGTGCTGGCGCCCAGCGCCGAGCTAAGGCGCTGGTTCGGCCACGACCCGCAGCGCTGGCGGGAATTTTCCCGGCGCTATCGCGCGGAGCTCGCCGCGTCCGTGGCGCAAGCGCAGATCAAGCGCCTGCGCGCCATGGCCAAGAAGGGAACCGTGACGCTGGTCTTCGCCGCGCGCGACGAACAGCACTGCAACGCCGTCGTGCTGCGCACGCTGATCGCGGGCGCGTCGGCGGGATAAGCGGGTCATGCCGCCCAGGGCAGCGAGAAGGTCCTGACGTTGGTATAGGCCTTCAGCGTCTTGATCGCGCCTTCCTGGCGGCCTGCGTCCAGCAGACCGCGCTTTACGGCCTTTCGCCGCGCTTCATGCGCTGCTCGATGTCGTCGAGGCAGGGGATCAGCTCGGCGATGGTGTCGACCACGTAATGCGCGCCGCAAGTCTCCATGCGCCGGTAAGCCCGCTCGCGCTTGGCCTGCTGCTGGTCCTTCGGCAGCGCCCGCCACTCGTCGAGGTTAAGCCCCACCTCGTTGCCGGAAATGGCGAGGCCGACGGTCCACATGCCGGCATTGAGGCCTTCCTCGACGCCCGGAACGGTGTCGTCGATTTTCACGCAAGCCTCGACCGGCGAGAGCTGCAGATCGATCATGTTCTTCAGGCACATGAAGGGATAGGGCCGGCCGGCAGGCACGTCGCCGGCGCACACCGAGGCGTCGGGCACGTAGCCCTGGCGCTTGGCGTCCTTCAGGTTGATCGCCATCATCTCGGGCAGGTAGCCGCTGGTCGAGCCGATCTTGTAGCCGCGCTTACGGCACTCCTTGACCGTATCGAGCGTGCCCGGGATCAGGGTCGAATAGTTGGACAGGCATTTGAGCTGCAACGGCACGAACTCGGCGAACATGGCGTCGATGTCGCCGTCGTTGGGCGGGCGGCCGTGGGTTTGCTGCCAGCGCATCCGCACCGAATCGAGCTCGCTGATCCTTTGGATATGGACCCGCTTGTGGGCGCCCATCGGCGCGCGCGCCTCTTCCATCGTGATCGGAACTTGCTTGCGCTTGTAGACCTCGACGAACACCACGGCCGGCGCGATGCAGCCGAAATCCATCGTCGTGCCGGCCCAGTCGAGAATCACGGCCTTGATCGGTCCGCGGTACGAGCGTTGATAAGCAAATCCCATCATCGAACCCTTTCGGTTGTCTGCGGCGATCACGCCGCCTTTCGCGCCCCGCATTGCGTGACGCCCAGCTCCGCTATCGTCTCGCGCACCGCCTCCACCGCGCCCATTATGTGCTCGGGATAAAGGCGCCCGATGCAGCCGATGCGGAAACTGTCGGCCACGGTCAGCTTGCCGGGATAGATCACGTAGCCGCGATCCTTGAGGCGGTCGTAGAAGGTCTGGAAGTGGAATTTCGGGTCGCGCGGCATGTGGAAGGTGACAATGATCGGCGCCTGCAGCCGGTCGGGCAGCAGCGTCTCGAAGCCCATGGCGCGCATGCCGTCTACCAGCGCCTTGCAGTTGTCGCGGTAGCGCTGGCCGCGCCCCTGGACGCCGCCCTCGGCGATGAATTCCTCGATCGCCTTGTGCAGCGCCACGATGGCGTGGATCGGCGGGGTGAAGCGGTACTGTCCGGTATTCTCCAGCGCCTGCCATTGGTCGTGCAGGTCCAGGCTCAACGCGTGCGCGTTGCCTTTGGCTTTTTCCAGCGCGTCCTTGGCGCAAACGATGAAGCCGAAGCCGGGCACTCCCTCCAGGCATTTGTTGCTGGACGAGGCCAGCGCTTCGAACGCGACCTCGCGCGCGTCGATCGGGATCGCGCCGAACGCGCTCATCGAATCGACCAGCAGCCGGCGGCCGTGGCTTTTCACGACGCGGGCTATTTCCGCCACCGGATTCAAGATGCCGCTGGTGGTCTCGCAATGCACCACGAACACATGGGTGATCGCCTTGTCGGCTTTCAGCGCCGCGTCCAGCTTGCCGATGTCCGGCGGCGTGTCTTCCGGCGTTTCCAGCGCGGCATGGGCGCGGCCCGCGTACTGGCAGATCTTCTTGGCGCGCTGGCCATAGGAACCGTTGATGAGGATCAGAAGCTTGCCATCGCGCGGCACGAAGGTGCCGATCATGGCCTCGACAGCGAACGTGCCGCTGCCCTGCATCGGCACGGTCACATGCATGCCGGTTGCGCCGGCGGCCTCGGCGATGCGCTCGCGCATCTCCTTGTTGATGCGGATGAACTCGGCGTCGCGCGAGCCCCAATCGTGCAGCATCGCGGTCTTGACGGTGTTGGACGTGGTCAGGGGGCCCGGCGTCAGCAGCAGCGGATCGCCCGATTCGGACGCGGCGGGAACGGGAAGTCTGGTATTGGCCATGATGGAACCTTCGGAATGGGGTTGCGACCCCCGCAGCTTAGACCGCGGGAGCAACAATATGTGTGGCGCCTATAATTGGTCCAATATATATATTATATGACTAGTATATGAATTTTCGATGTTAGATCGGGGACGGTTCGATGAACCACGCCCAACTCCGCGCCTTCCATCTCGTGGCCCGCGCCGGCAGCTTCACCCAGGCCGCCCAGGCGGCGGGGCTAAGCCAGCCCAATCTCTCGGGCCAAGTGAAAGCGCTGGAGGAGAGCTATGGGCAAAGGCTGTTCGAGCGGCGCGGGCGCGGCGCGCAGATGACCGCGATCGGCCGCCAGCTCTTCGGCATCACCGACCGGCTGTTCGCGGTCGAAGGCGAAGCCCAGGCGCTGCTCGCCGGCACCAAGGCGCTGACCATCGGGTCCTTGCGCATCAGCGCCGATAACGCGATCCACGCCATGCCGATCATGGCCGAGCTCAAGCGCCGGCACGCCGGCGTGGCCCTGTCGCTCGCCATCGGCAATTCCGACGCGGTGCTGCGCGCGCTCGCCGATTTCCGCGCCGATGTCGGCGTCACCGCGCGCCGGCCGCCCGAGCCGCGCTTCCATTCCATCGCCTATCGCCGCGATCGCCTCATCGTGTTCGTGCCGCGCGGCCACGCGCTGGGCAAGCGCAGGCGCATTTCGGCGAAAGACCTGGCGGGGCACGACATGGTGCTGCGCGAGCCGGGCTCGATCACCCGCGAGGTGTTCGAGCGCGCGATGGACGCGGCCGGCGTGAAGGTCGGCGCCATCATGGACATCGACGGGCGCGAGGCGGTGCGCGAAGCGGTGGCGCAGGGGCTCGGCATCGGCGCCGCCTTCGCGCGCGAATTCGTGCCGGACGACCGCTTCGTGGCGCTGGACGTGCCCGACGCCGCGTTCGACGTGGGCGAATACGTGGTCTGCCTGGAGGAACGCATGCGGCTGACGGCCGTGCGCGCCTTCATGCAGATCGCGCAAGGCATGGCGGAAAAGTGATTGCCGGCGTTTGCGCCTAGGGCGCTGTTGACCCTTGGGTCGCCGCGGCGTGATGCTTCAACAAGGCCCGGACACACGGGCGGCGAACGACTCGCAACGAGAAGCGCCCGAGGAATATCGGCCTGATGATGGAATTGATCATCGAGCAGTGGAAGAACCTGGACGGGTCCAGCCAGTTCCTGTGGTCGGTCTGGCGCGATGGCAAGCGCATCGGCATGAGCCGCCCGCAGTCCAAATCCGAGGACGCCGAGCAGCAGGGCATGGATTGGTGCCTGAAATCCACCGGTCTGCGCCCGGACCGCGTGACAAGGCTGTAAGTCCCGCCGCCAATCGTCCTTGATCTGGATCAACGCGCCGTTCCCGGCGCGCGGGCAGATTTTTCCGATCGCCAAATGCGGCGAACGGAGGAACGCCATGGATACCGCCAGCCTGCTCTATATCGCCGGTGTGCTGATTGCCTTCACAGTGTTCGCCCTGACATTGGTCTGGGTGTCCCGGCGCTAGCCGCCGCATTCCCGCCTTATTTCGTGCGGGCAAGGGCCCCCCTTGCGGGGCCCCTGGAACATCTTCTTGTCTGCGACGTTCTAATACCTAAATAAAGACCTTGGCGGCGCCCATACGGGGCCGTCGGCGAGGGGTGCCCGGTGGGGCCCGTGGCCCATACCGTCCGGTCGATCCGTTCGGGACCCGCTCGCTCATCGCAGGAGAGGTGGCCCATGACGCGCCTAGGTCCGTTCGCTTCCCCGCTGCTGCTGGGCTTCGACCAGATCGAGCGCATGCTCGGTCGGGCGGGCAAGGCCGCGTCCGAGGGCTACCCCCCGTACGACATCGAGCAGATGGGCGAGCATGCGCTGCGCATAACCTTGGCGGTGGCGGGTTTCAGCGAGGACGAGCTTTCCGTGGCGGTCGAGGACAGCCAATTGCTGATTCGCGGCAAGCAAGCCCAGGACGAAAACCGGGTCTTTTTGCATCGCGGCATCGCCGCCCGCCAGTTCCAGCGCAGCTTCATTCTTGCCGAGGGGTTGGAGGTAAAGGGGGCCAAACTGGAACACGGATTGCTTTATATCGAGCTGGCGCGGCCCGCGCCGGAAAACCGGGTGCGGACCGTGAAAATAGATACGCCGGACACCGACGGGGCGGATGACGCCCGGAAGGTGTACGTCGCCGGCGGCAAACCCGCCCCGCGCAAGGCCTGGAAGGCCGACTGAGGCGGAAGGCGGGAGAAAGGACCGTGTCATGGACGGACAGGTAACCAAGGTCAAATCGTTCTCGCCCCAGGACTTCGCCGCCCTGGGCGTGCATCAGGTCGCCTATGTGCGGCCGGCTGTGCTGAACGGCCAGGTGTTCTGGTCGATCCACGCCGCCGACGGCACCGAGCTGGCGCGGCTCATGGATCGCGATACGGCGTTCGCCGCCTGCCGCCAGAACGAGCTCGAGCCGCTCAGCGTCCACTGACGGGCGAGAGGGTTCCCCGATTTTGCGATGCGCCGATGCGCGGCCGTCCGGGCCGCGTGGGGCGTGGGCGGCCGTTCAGGCCGCGTGTGGAGATGCGCGGCCGTTCAGGCCGCGTGGGACGTCGGCGCGTCGGTGAGAAGGGCGTAGAGCGCATCGACGTTGGACGAGCCGCGCAGCTTTTCGCAATACGCACGGTCGCGCATCAGGCGCGACACGCGCGCGAGGGCCTTCAGGTGGTCGGCGCCCGCGCTTTCTGGCGCCAGCAGCAGGAAAATCAGATCCACGGGCTGCTCGTCGATCGCCTCGAAATCGATCGGCGCGTCCAGCCGCGCGAACAGGCCGTACAGCCGGTCCAGGCCCGCGAGCTTGCCGTGCGGGATGGCGATGCCGTGGCCGACGCCCGTGGTGCCGAGCTTTTCGCGTTCCAGCAGCACGTCGAAGATCTGGCGCTCGTGCAGACCGGTGAACGCGGCCGCGCGCTTGGCCAGCTCCTGCAGCGCCTGTTTCTTCGCGCCGACTTTCAGATGGGCGACGACGCGCTCCGGCGTTATCAATTGGCTGATGATGTCCATCTTCTTGTCCTTGACCGAGCCGCCGAACGCCAAACACGGCCTAATTCCGGCGGAACGCTCCGCCGGTTCTCAACGCAGGTGATTTGCGCTGTGTTCAGGCCGTTTGTTTCCGAACCTCTTTACCCGACGCACCCGATGCCGCCGCTTTAAAACGCACAGCACCCCCTTGGTGCGCATTTCCGCCGCGAGTGTTGGCTTTCGCCGGCCGGAAACCGTCGCCGATGCACCGCCGTTCAGACTGTAACAAACCGGGCGGTCCACCAAGGCGGCGAGACCTTAGTGACGCCCCCTTGGGGTGTCAACCGAAAGCGGCTCGCGTCCCTGGCATACCAGGGGATGGATGCGGTCGGCGCTTAAGCCTTTAATTGCAGCGACTTTTCCCGCTTGCGCTGGACCGACGAGGCGATCCGCATCGCCTCGCGGTACTTGGCCACGGTGCGCCGGGCGATACCGATTCCCTGGGTTTTCAGGAGCTCGACGATGCGGTCGTCGGACAGGATTTCCTGCGGCGCCTCGCCTTCGATCAGCGTCTTGATGTGGAAGCGCACGGCCTCGGCCGAATGCGCCTCGCCGCCCGCCGAATTGGCGATCGACGAGGTGAAGAAGTATTTCAACTCGTACAGGCCCCTGGGCGTGACCATGTATTTGTTGGTGGTCACGCGGCTGACCGTGCTTTCGTGCATGTCGATGGCGGCGGCGATGTCGCGCAGGATCAGCGGCTTCAAATGGCTGACGCCGTGGCGGAAGAAGCCTTCCTGCTGGCGCACGATCTCGCTCGCCACGCGCAGGATGGTGGTGGCGCGCTGATGCAGCGACTTGATCAGCCAGTTGGCGGCCTGGAACTTCTCGGTCAGGAATTCGCGGTCGGATTTGCTCAAGCTGTCGCGGTTGACCTTGGCGTAGTAGCGGTTGTTCACCAGCACACGCGGCAGCGTGTCGGCGTTGAGCTCGATCAGCCAGGCGCCGCCGGCCTGCGGGCGCATTAGGATGTCGGGCGTGATGGGCTGCGCGATCTCGCGGTCGAAGGCGCTGGCGGGCCTGGGGTTCAGCGCCTTGATCTCGGCCACCATCTGCACCAGGTCTTCGTCGTCCACGCCGCATAGGCGCTTCAGGGCCACGACGTCGCGCCGCGCCAGCAGCGGCAGGTTGTCCAGCAGCGTGCGCATCGCCGGGTCCAGCCGGTCGCGCTCCTTCAATTGCAGCGCCAGGCATTCCACCAGATCGCGCGCGAAAATGCCGGGCGGGTCGAAGCCCTGCATCAGCGCCAGCACCGCCTCGACGCGCCGGGGCGGGCAGCCCAACAGCGCCGCCACGTCGCCGACCGAGCCGCTCAGGTATCCGCGCTCGTCCAGCATGTCGATCAATTGCAACCCGATCACGCGCTCCTGCGGGTCGGCGATGTCGACGTTCAGCTGCTCCGTCAGGTGTTCCCTGAGGCTTTTGTCGCACCCGACCGTCTCGGCCACCCGGCGGTCGTCGTCCTCGAAATCGCCGCGGCCGCTGTTCGCGCGCCAGGGCGTCATGTCCATGCGGTCGCCGTTGTCGTAGAACTCGCCGGCCTGCTCCCAGGATTCCTCGGCCGGATGTTCCATCTGCGTCGTCTCGAGCGGGGTTTCCGGGGCGGCGGGCGCTTCGTCCGCGGTTTCTTCCTCGGGCGCGTCGTCGTCGGCCGGCTCGTCCCCTTGCGCCTGGTCCTCGCGCTCCAGCAGCGGGTTCTGCTCCAGCTCGGCGTCGACATAGGCGAGCAGTTCTTGGTTCGACAATTGCAGCAGCTTGATCGCCTGCTGCAGTTGCGGCGTCATGACCAGGCTTTGACCCTGGCGCAGCTCCAGTCGCGGACCGAGGGCCATTGTGGATACTTCGCTCTAAAGAGAGAAACGGTCGCCGAGATAGACCCGGCGCACGTCCTTGTTCGCCACGATCTCGGCCGGGTGGCCTTCCATCAGCACGCGGCCTTCGTGGATGATGTAGGCGCGGTCGACGATATCCAGCATCTCGCGCACGTTGTGATCGGTGATCAGCACGCCGAGATTCCGGTCCTTCAGATGCGACACCAGCTCGCGGATGTCGCGCACCGCGATCGGGTCGATGCCGGCCAGCGGCTCGTCCAGCAGCATGAAGTTGGGCTTGGAGGCGAGCGCGCGCGCGATCTCGCAGCGCCGCCGCTCGCCGCCCGACAGCGCCAGGGCCGGCGTGCGGCGCAGATGGCTGATGTTGAATTCGGCCAACAGCTCGTCCAGGCGCATCTCGCGCGTCTCGGCGCTGGGTTCGACCACTTCCAGCACCGAGCGGATGTTCTGTTCGACCGAAAGCCCGCGGAAGATCGAGGCTTCCTGCGGCAGATAGCCGATGCCCAGGCGCGCGCGGCGGTACATCGGCAGATTGGAAATATCCACGCCGTCCATCACGATCGAGCCGTAGTCCGGCGAGATCAGCCCGGTGATCATGTAGAAGCAGGTGGTCTTGCCGGCGCCGTTCGGTCCCAAGAGACCGACCGCCTCGCCGCGATTCAAGGACAGGCTCACGTCGCGCACGACCGGACGGTTCTTGAACCGCTTGCCGAGGTTGTTGGCTTGCAGCCCGGTGTTCTCGACCGCAAGGCGCGGCCGGTTGTCGGCGGCGCGCGATTCCCGCACATCGGCCAGCGAAGCGACCGGGGCCAAGGGCGGCTCGGCCGCCGGCTCGCGCCTCAGGACCGCGGGGGCTTCCGGGGGCCGCCGGCGTTCGGGCTGCGGGGGCGGCTGTGGCGGAGCCTGAACTTGCGCCTGACGCGGCGGCGGCGGTTGCGGCGCGCGTTGCGGCTGGGGCGCGGGCGGACGCTGCGGCGGGGGCGTGTAGGGTTTGCCCGACGGCGAGAGTACCGTGCGGCTCGCCGGCGCGCGCACCGGATTCTGGTACAGGCTCGGATCGACATCGGCGGTC
>JAHFPH010000152.1 GCA_023266845.1 Rhodospirillaceae bacterium | reverse complement strand
ACGATGTCGAATGTGCCAAGCCGCGCCAGGTACGGTTTGTCCAGCACCGAACCGCTCTCGACCAGCCATAGGGGATCGTTCGGAAAATACCGCCGGCGCAATTCCGCGGTGCAGGCCACGGAAGCGGGATCGAGGTCGAAGGAATGGACCTGCGCGCCCAGCTGGCGCGCCGCCAGCGAAAACAATCCGCTGCCCGAACCGGCATCCAGCAGGCGCTTGCCGGCAAAGCCGCCTTCGACCGGAAGAACGGAGAGCGAGGCTTTTGCCCGTTCGATCTGCGCATCGGTCAGGACGTTCAGGAACCGGCGCCAGTTCTCGCCGAATTGAAAGCGCATTGCCTCAGTGCCGGACATGTCTGCAGCCACCGTTCGCCTCCGGGTCGGGATCATAGCGGCGAAGCCGGCCGCGGGCCACTAAACGCTTGTGCCGATTGACGATTCGGCGTCTGATGCCTGCCCGGGCTTGCCCCCAGGACTTGGTTGCAGCGGGGGCGGGTGCGGACTATACATTGCCGCCGTCACAGGCAATTCTTGCGCAACCGATGGGCCCGCCCGGGCATGCCAAATGGCGCCGCGTCGCGCCGACGGGGCGGGAAAAGGGGACTTTTCCATGCAATGGGCTGACCGGCTGAAGGTCAAGATTTTCGCCGATGGCGCCGATGTGAACGGCATCCTGGCGCTGGCGCAGAAGCCTTACATCAAGGGTTTCACCACCAACCCGACGCTGATGCGCAAGGTCGGAGTCGAGGACTATGAAGCGTTCGCGCGCAAGCTGATCGCCGCGGTGCCGAAGCATCCGATCTCGTTCGAGGTGTTCGCCGACGATTTCGACGCCATGATCGCACAAGGGCAGGCGATCGCCTCCTGGGGCAAGAACGTCAACGTCAAGATTCCCGTCACCACCACCAAGGGCGTTTTCGCCGGGCCGGTTATCAAGGTGCTGGCCAACGCTGGTGTGGTGCTGAACGTGACGGCCATCATGACGCCGCAGCAGGTGAAGCGGGTGGCGGATTGCCTGTCGCCCAACGTGCCGGCGATCGTGTCGGTGTTCGCCGGCCGCGTGGCCGATACCGGCTGCGATCCGGTCCCGCTGATGCAGGACTGCCTGAAAGCGATGACGCACCTGCCCAAGGCCGAGTTGCTATGGGCCAGTCCGCGCGAGTTGCTGAACATTTTTCAGGCCGACGCAATCGGCTGCCACATCATCACCGTGACGCACGACGTGCTGGCGAAACTGGCGCTGGTCGGAAAGAATCTCGACGAATATTCGCTGGAAACCGTGAGAATGTTCTTCAAGGACGCGGAGGCCGCCGGGTTCAAGATTCGCGTGCCGTCGCGCCAGGCGGCCGATTGATCCGGTCCTAGCGCGTTCCAATCCGGAAACTTCGTTGGAGTTCGACGTGCCGAACAGGTTTTCGCGCGTGTTCGTGACCGGAGGCGCCGGCTATGTCGGCTCGGTGCTGGTGCCGCGCCTTTTGGATCATGGCTACAAGGTCACGGTATTCGACATCTGCTATTACGGCGACGATTTCCTGCCGAAGAGCAATCCAAACCTGACGGTCGTGCGCGGCGACATCCGCGACGCGCCCAAGCTGGCGGCATCGGTCAAGGGCCACGACGCCGTGGTCAATCTTGCCTGTATTTCCAACGACGCCAGTTTCGAGCTGGACGAGAATCTAAGCACCTCGGTCAATCTGCACGCCTTCGAGCCGATGGTGCTGGCGGCCAAGAACGCGGGCGTCAAGCGCTTCGTCTATGCCTCGTCCAGCTCGGTCTACGGCGTATCGGACCAGCCGAACGTCACCGAGGAGCATCCGCTGGTGCCGCTGACGCTGTACAACAAGTACAAGGGCATGTGCGAGCCGCTGCTGCTGAAGCACACCGCGAAGAACTTCGTCGGCGTGATCTTCCGACCGGCCACGGTGTGCGGCTATGGCAAGCGCTTGCGCCTGGACCTGAGCGTGAATATCCTGACCAATCACGCGATCAGCAACGGCAAGATCACCGTTTTCGGCGGCGATCAGATGCGGCCGAACCTGCACATCGCCGACTATTGCGACGCGGTCGAGCTGCTGTTGACCGCGCCGGACGAAAAAATCGCCAACCAGATCTTCAATGTCGGCTTCCAGAACATGTCGATCATGGATATCGCCAGGCTGGTGAAGCGCGTGGTCGAAAAAGAGTTCCCGGAGAAGGGCGAGGTTGGCATCTCCACCACGCAGACCAACGACAACCGCTCGTACCACATCAATTCCGACAAGATCAGGCGCGCGCTGGGCTATCAGCCCAAGCACTCGATCGAGGAGGCCGTACGCGACCTGTGTAAGGCGTTCCGCGAAGGCAATATCCCCGGCAGCATGTCCGATGACATTTATTACAATGTTCGCCGGATGAAGAATCTACGGGCGGCATGAACGAGCGCACTTCCCTCGTTACCGGTGGAGCCGGCTTCATCGGCAGCCATATGGTCGATTTGCTGCTGGCGCGCGGATTCCGCGTGCGGGTGGCGGACAGCTTGGCGGGCGGCCGCGAATCCAACCTGGCGCAGCATAAGAACGAGGCTCGCTTGAGCTTCGAGCGGCGCGACGTGCGAAGCTTGAAGCCCGAGGATAGGATTTTCGCCGGGGCGGACTATGTGTTCCACTTCGCGGGCATCGGCGACATCGTACCGTCGATCGAACAGCCCGCCGAATACATGTCGGCCAATATCCAGGGCACGGTGGCGGTGCTGGAAGGCGCGCGCGCGGCGGGCGCCAAAAAATTCGTCTATTCCGCGTCGTCGTCCTGCTACGGGCTTGCCGGCACGCCGACGCGCGAGGATCATCGCATTGCGCCCGAGCATCCCTACGGACTGAGCAAATACATGGGCGAGATGGCGGTGTTCCATTGGCGCCGCGTCTATCGCCTGCCGGTCAACTCGATCCGCATCTTCAACGCCTATGGCCCACGCGTGCGCACCACGGGCGCCTATGGCGCGGTGTTCGGCGTTTTCTTCAAGCAGAAGCTGGCGGGCAAGCCGTTCACCGTGATCGGCGACGGCACCCAGACGCGCGATTTCCTTTACGTCACCGACGTGGCCGACGCGTTCCTACGCGCGGCCGAAACGAAATCGACGGGCGAGGTATGGAATGTGGGCGCGGGCAATCCGCAGAGCGTCAATCGCCTGGTCGAGCTGATCGGCGGGCCGGTGGTCTATATTCCCAAGCGTCCGGGCGAGCCGGACTGCACCTGGGCCGATATCGGCAAGATCACGCGCGATCTGGGCTGGAAGCCCGTGGTGCCGTTCGATCAGGGCGTCAAACGCATGATGCAGGACATCGAGCTTTGGCGCGATGCGCCGCTGTGGGACCCGCAGTCCATCTCGAAAGCGACCCGGACTTGGTTCCAATATCTGGGGCGGGAGGCATGAACTCCGTGGTTTCGCTTAGCGACCGCTTTCGCCACAAGATCAAGACGGCCGAGGAGATCGCCAAGGCCGTGGGGCCGCGGCCGCGCAAGAAGAAAGTGATCATGTGCCACGGCGTATTCGACGTGGTGCATCCCGGGCATCTGCGCCATCTGCTCTACGCCAAGAGCAAAGCCGATATCCTGGTCGCCAGCCTCACCGCCGACCGGCATATCGCCAAGGGCCAGTATCGGCCGCACGTGCCGCAAGATCTGCGCGCGCTGAACCTGGCCGCGTTCGAGCTTGTCGACTATGTGCTGATCGACCCCGAACAGACGCCGCTGAAGAATCTGGGCTTGATCCAGCCGGATTTCTTCGCCAAAGGATACGAGTACACGGCCACGGGGCTGCCGCCGAAAACGCTGGAGGAGCGCGACATCGTTCACGGCTATGGCGGCGAGATCATCTTCACGCCGGGAGATTTCGTCTATTCCTCCAGCCGGCTGATCGAGGCGGCGCCGCCGAATATCCGGGTCGAGAAGCTGATGATGTTGATGGAAGGCGCGGGCCTGACCTTCGATTCGCTGCGCAAGACGCTCGACAAGCTCGGCGGTCGCCGCGTGCACGTGGTGGGGGACACCATCGTCGACAGCCTGACCCATACCAGCATGATCGGCGGCCAGACCAAAACGCCGACGATCAGCGTGCTGTATGAGAAACGGATAGACTATATCGGCGGCGCCGGCATCGTTGCCGAGCATCTGCGCGCCGCGGGCGCCGATGTCGTATTCTCGACGGTGCTGGGCGACGACGCGCTGAAGGATTTCGTGCTCGAAGGCCTTGCCAAGGCCGGGATCGAATGCAAGGCGGTGATCGACCGCACCCGACCCACGACGAACAAGAATGCGATCGTCTCCGGCGGCTATCGCCTGCTGAAGATCGACACGCTGGACAACCAATCGATCACCGACGACATCCTCGGCGTCATCGCCAAAGCGGTGAAGGAAACGCCGACCGACGCGGTGGTGTTCAGCGATTTCCGTCATGGTATGTTCAACCGGCGCACAATCCCGACCTTGGTGAAGGCGATCCCGCCCAAGTCCTACAAGGTGGCGGACAGCCAAGTTGCGAGCCGCTGGGGCAACATCACCGAGTTCAAGGACTTCGACCTGATCACGCCGAACGAACGCGAGGCGCGCTTCGCCACGGGCGACCAGGATTCCGGCATCCGGCCGTTGGCCGTGTCGCTGTACGACACCGCGCGCTGCAAGACGCTGATCCTGAAGCTTGGCGACAAGGGCGTGCTGACCTGCCGCGGCGGAGATCACGAGTCGGCGGATTCGTTCTTCGTGGTCGACAGCTTCGTCGATCGCCTGGTCGACGGCGTGGGCGCGGGCGATGCGCTGCTGGCCTATGCCACGCTCAGCCTGATGGTTACGCGCGACCCCGTGGCGTCGACGATTATCGGCGTGATGGCCGCGGCCTGCGAGTGCGAGCGTGACGGCAACCTCCCGGTCACGGTCGACGACGTACGCCGCAAGCTTGAAGCGGTCGAACGCCAGACCGCCTTCGCCTGAGCGGCAGGCCGGTGCGCGCGATCGTCGTCGGATTAGGCGTGCAGGGGCACAAGCGGCGGCGCTTCGCCGCGGCGGACCATGTGGCCGCGGTCGACAACAAGAATCCCGAGGCGCAATACCGCGGCGTGAAAGACGTGCCGCTCGGCGCCTACGATGCGGCGCTGGTCTGCGTGCCCGACGAGGCAAAGCCCGCGTTGCTGGAATATCTGCTGGGCAACGGCAAGCACGTGCTGGTGGAGAAACCGCTGCTGGGCGCGGACGAGGCCGCGTTGACGCGGCTGCAAAAGCTCGCGCGCGACCGGGGCGCGGTCTGCTATGTGGCGTACAACCACCGCTTCGAGCCGCATTTCGTGCGGATGCGCGACCTGATCGCTTCGGGCAAGTTGGGCCGCGTCTATTCCTGCCGCATGTTCTATGGCAACGGCACCGCGCGCCTGGTGCGCGATTCGGACTGGCGCGACAAAGGGGCGGGCGTATTGCCCGATCTCGGCTCGCATCTGTTGGACGCCTGCCGGTTTTGGTTCGGCGACATCGCCGACACGTTCGAATTGGCGGCGGTGAACCGGTTCGAGAATCGCGCTCCCGACCATGTCATCATCGGCAGCGAAAAGAGCAAGCCGCGCATCGAGCTGGAGATGACGCTGCTGATGTGGCGCAACCACTTCACCTGCGACGTCCTGGCGGAAAAGGGCAGCGCGCATATCGAGTCGCTGTGCAAATGGGGTCCGGCGACGTTCATCCACCGCACGCGCGTCCTGCCCTCGGGCCGGCCGCTGGAGGACCGCGAGACGCTGGAGCAGGAAGACCCGACCTGGGCGCTGGAATACGCGCATTTCAAGAAGCTTTGCGCGGCGCGCGCGCCGGCCGATCTGTCGGGGGATATCTGGCTGCAACGCGCGCTCGGCCGCCTTAGCGCGGAGGCCGCGGCATGAAGCGCCCGGTCATCGGCTTCGCTGGGATGACGCATCTTGGCGTCGTGTCGGCTGTGGCCGCGGCCGCTCGCGGCTTCAAGGTGGTGTGCTATGGCGCCGATGCTGCGGTCGTCGCCGGCCTTGCCAAGGGCAAGCCGCCGGTGGTCGAGCCGAATCTGGACCGGTTGCTGAAACGACACGCCAAGTTTTTGTCGTTTTCCGGCGACGTGGCGGCGTTGGGCGCCTGCAATGTTGTGTATATCGCGGCCGATGTGCCGACCGACGACGCAGCGCTGAGCGACCTGGCGCCGATCCGGGCGCTGATCGATGGCGTAGTTCCGGTGCTGAACAGGAAAGCGGCCCTGGTGGTGCTGTGCCAGGTGCCGCCGGGCTTCACCCGGGCGCAGGGTTTTGCCAAGGGCCGGCTGTTTTATCAGGTCGAAACCTTGGTGTTCGGCCGCGCGGTCGAGCGCGCGACCAAGCCCGAGCGCTTCATTCTGGGCTGCGCCGATCCGGCAAAGAAACTGCCACCCGCTTATGCGCAATTTCTCAAATCGTTCGGCTGTCCGATTTTGCCGATGCGTTACGAAAGCGCGGAGCTGGCGAAGATCGGCGTCAATTTCTGCCTGGTCGCATCGGTAAGCGTCGCCAATACGCTCGCCGAGGTCAGCGAGGCGATCGGCGCGGACTGGACCGAGATCGCGCCGGCGCTCAAACTGGACGCGCGCATCGGGCCCAAGGCGTATCTTGCGCCGGGCCTGGGCATCGCCGGCGGCAACCTGGAACGCGATTTGCGCACCGTGCTCGATATCGCGGCGGCCAAGGGCACGGATGCGGGCGTGGTGCGGGCGTGGCTCGCCAACTCGGCGCATCGCAAGGAGTGGACCTGGCGCACCTTGAACCGGGCGGTGCTGTCCGCCAACCCCGACGCGCGCATCGCGGTGTTGGGGCTGGCCTACAAGGAAAACACGCAGTCCACCAAGAACTCGCCCGCGCTGGCGCTCTTGGCGAAGCTGAAGGGCGGGGCGGTGACGGTACACGATCCGGTGGTGCCGGCTTCCACGGTGCCCTGGGCGCGGAGCGCCGACATGCCTTTGGCGGCCGCCAAGGGCGCCGACGCTCTGGTGATCGCCACGCCCTGGCCGGAGTATCGCGCGATCAAGCCCGCCGCGCTCGCCCGGCTCATGACGGGCCGTATTATCCTCGATCCCTATCGCATTCTCGACGGCAAGGCCTGTGTCAGGGCGGGGTTCGAGTATCACACGCTTGGAATGCCGCCGATCGGTTGCGGCGCGCGCGATTGACGCGAAGCACGGCCGATGTTAATCGCGCGATGCGGCCTTTGACGAAGGGAAATGCCGCCATTCTGAAGCATCTCCGCAATCCTCCATCCGCCCCGTCGCGCAGCGTGGTGCTCGGCGCGGGCGGGT
>JAHFPH010000151.1:4875-7348 GCA_023266845.1 Rhodospirillaceae bacterium | reverse complement strand
TCCAGCTCGGCGGCGACGATGCGCGCCATCTGGTCGGTCGACCCGCCGGCCGCCCAGGGCACGATCAGCGTCACCGGCTTGTCCGGTTTCCACGCGTATTGCGCCATCGCGCCCATGGGCAGCAGCGCCGCCACGGCGACCGCGGCCAGCGCCGACCACAGAATCCTCTTCATGGTTCCTCCCCGTTTCCCCTACAGTGCTAAGTAACGATCTGGTTACTTGGCGCCATGTGGCGATAGACTGGCCCCGCATGGCCGGACTCGTCAAGGGAAACCGGGGCCGAAGCGGGCGAGGGGAGACGCCGGGCGCGCGATGAAGCTGTCGTTGTGCAACGAGGTGATCCGCGGATTGGATTTTTCGCGGCAATGCGCGCTGGCGGCCGAGCTGGGCTACGAGGGGCTCGAGCTTGCGCCGTTCACCCTGGGCGACGACGCCCATAGGATGAGCGCGGACCGGCGCGCGGAGATCCGCCGCGCCGCGAGCGATGCCGGTATCGCGGTAAGCGGGCTGCATTGGCTGCTGGTCGCGCCCAAGGAACTTTCCATCACCACCGCCGACAAAGCGGTTTGGGAGCAAACGGTCGAGGTCATGCGGCGGCTGATCGGGTTTTGCGCCGACCTGGACGGCGACTACCTGGTGCATGGCTCGCCGGCGCAACGCAAGATCGGCGGCGAGCCCGACTCGAAGGCCGCCGCCGAGCGCGGCATCGCCGCCTGGGCCTCGATCGCCGAGGACGCGGCCAGGGCGCGCGTGGTCTATTGCATCGAGCCGCTGGCACGCGTCGAAACCGATTTCGTCAACACGCTGGACGAGGCCGCCGCCATCGTGCGCCGGATCGACAGCCCGGCGGTGCGCACCATGCTCGACACCTCTTCGGCCGCGCAGACAGAAACCGCGCCGGTGGATGCGCTGGTGCGGCGCTGGCTGCCGACCGGCCTGATCGCCCATGTGCAACTCAACGACCGCAACCGCCAAGGACCGGGCCAGGGCGAGGACCGCTTCGCGCCGGTGCTGAAAGCGCTCACCGATTGCAACTATGCCGGCTGGCTGGCGATGGAGCCGTTCCAATACCGGCCCGACGGTCCCACCTCGGCCGCGCGCGCCATCGGCTATGTGCAGGGGTTGATGGAGGCGTTGGCGTGACCGCGCCGCGCGTGAAGCTTGAATCGGTCGAGCGTTTCGAGCGCGACGTGAAGCTGCGCCTGCCGTTCCGCTTCGGCGTCATCACCGTGACCGAGGCGACGCAGGCCGTGATCCGCGCGCGCGTGGCGATGAGCGACGGCCGCGTGGCCGAGGGCGTGGCGGCCGAGACCCTGGCGGCCAAATGGTTCGACAAGAACCCCGGCTTGAGCGACGACCAAAATCTGGTGCAACTGCGCCAGGCGCTGGACATCGCCATCGGGCTATACACGGCGAAGGGCTGGAGCACGGCGTTCGGGCTCTACGCCGATACCTATAGGGACCAGCTATCGCGCGGCAAAGAACTGGGCTTGGGCCCGCTGGTGGCGAGCTATGGCCCGGCGCTGCTGGACCGCGCCATTCTCGACGCGCTGGGTCGCGCGCAGAAGCAATCCTTCGCTGAGATGATCCGCGCCAACCTGCCGGGCATGGCGGTGACGTCGCTGACACCCGATCTCGACGGATTCAACCTGCCTGCTTTTCTGTCGCGCCTGAGGCCGGGCGAGGGGATTGGCGTGCGCCACACCGTGGGGCTGGTCGATCCGATCGTTGCCTCGGACCAGCAGCCCGGCCAGCGCGTGAACGACGGGTTGCCCGAGACGCTGGAAGAGGTCGCGCGCTTCTATCGCGGCCGCTTCTACAAGCTCAAGGTCGGCGGCAACGTGGCGGCGGACCTCGACCGCCTCACGCGCATCGCGTCGGTGCTGGACCGCGAGGTCGGCGACTACAAGGCGACGCTGGACGGCAACGAGCAATACGAGGATGTAGAAGGCATCGGCGAGCTGTGGTCGCGCATGACCGAAGCCGCGGGGCTGCAACGCCTGGTGAAATCGATCCTGTTCATCGAACAGCCGATCAGGCGCACGGTCGCCTTGTCGAAACCCGTCGGCGCGCTGGCCAGGAAAAAGGCGCTGATCATCGATGAATCGGACGGCGAGCTGGACTCGTTCCCACACGCGCTGAAGCTCGGCTATGCCGGGGTGTCGAGCAAGAACTGCAAGGGCCTGTACAAATCGCTGCTGAACGCCGCGCGCGTGACGAAACTCAACGCCAACGGCGAGCCGGGCCGCTATTTCATGTCGGCCGAGGACCTGACCACCTGGGCCGGGGTCTGCGTGCAGCAGGACCTGGCGCTGGTGTCGCTGCTCGGCATCGCGCATGTCGAGCGCAACGGGCACCACTTCATCGACGGGATGACGTTCGCGCCGATGAGCGAGCAGCGCGATTTCGCGGCGGCGCATCCCGACCTTTACGCCATCGAGCGGGGACCGGCGCGGCTGCGCATCGCGCGCGG
>JAHFPH010000151.1:0-4775 GCA_023266845.1 Rhodospirillaceae bacterium | reverse complement strand
CCCGCCGCCTGGCGACTATGCCTGGTCCTGCGTCGGGCGCGAGCGCGCCTTGCGGTATCTGTCCGCCAAGCATGGCACCGCCGGGCGTCTGGTGCGGTTGAACTACGCCATCGACATGCGCTACGGCGTGCTGCACGACGTGGCGAAGAAAATCCGCGACGGCGCGGAGATCGACGTGACGATGGGCCATGCCAACGTGATCTGGCAGGGCGACGCCAATGCCGTGACGCTGCGCTGCCTGGCCCATGCGACCGCGCCGACCTCGCCGCTCAATGTCAGCGGGCCGGAGACGATCGAGATACGCTGGCTGGCCGGCGAGTTCGGCAAGCTCCTCGGCAAGAAGCCGCGCATCGTCGGCAAGGAAGCCGAGACCGCCTGGCTGACCAACGCGTCCGCCATGCGCGCCGAATTCGGCCCGCCCGCCGTGAAGCTGCGGACGATGATCGAATGGACCGCGGATTGGATTGCCCGCGCCATGCCCACGCACGGCAAGCCCACGCATTACGAGGCGCGCGATGGCAAATACTGACGCCGGCATCCTTTTGCAGTTGAAGGAGCGCGCGCTGACGCCGGAAGACGCGGCGAAGCTGGTGCCGCTGTCGATCGAGGCGGGTTGGAACCAGATGGAGGCGGATTGGACCTTCATGCTGCAGTCCGGCGAGGGCAAAGGCATGACCGACCGCGCCGGGCGCTTCGCGGCCTGCGCGCTGATCGTGCCGTTGGGGCCGGCCGTGTCGTGGATCAGCATGGTGGTGACGGCGAAACCGTGGCGCCGGCGCGGCCTGGGCACGCGGTTGCTGAAGGATCGTATCGCCGACGTGCGCGCGGCCGGAAAAGTCGCGGGCCTCGATGCCACGGAGCACGGCAAGCCGATCTACGAGGCGCTGGGCTTCCGGCCCTTGTGGGAATTGTCGCGCTGGCACGTCAAGCGCGTTCCCGCCAAGGCGGCGCTCCCGCCCGGCGTGGAGCTTCGCGCGATGCGCCGGCAAGAGCTGAAAGCGATCGCCATGATCGACAAGGTCTTGACCGGCCTTGAGCGCGAGCATGTGCTGCGCCACCTCTATGCCCGCGCGCCGGGCCTGGCTTATGTCGCCACGGAGGCCAGCCGTCTGCGCGGCTATGTTCTGGGGCGCGACGGGCGTTTCGCCACGCAAATCGGTCCGATCGTCGCCACCGACGACGCCACGGCGCGGGCGCTGGCCGCGCGCGCCGTGGCCTCGGCGCCGCCGCCCTTCATTCTCGACGTGCCCGACCGGCACAAGGGCATCCAGGCATGGATCAATGAGGCGGGCGGCGAGGCGCAGCGCCATTTCTGGCGCATGACCCTGGGCGATGCGCCGGGCCTGGCCGAGGACCGGCCGATTTTCGCGCTCGCCGGGCCGGAGCTGGCATGAAAAAGCCGCGCAACGGCAATGCCGCTGCGCGCCAGCGCGCCAATGGCAAGACGCGCGCGCCCGCGCGCACGCGCGAACGCATCCTGGCCGCCGCGACGCAGGAATTCGCCGCGCGCGGCCTGGGCGGAGCGCGGGTCGACGCGATCGCGCGCCGCGCCGGCGCCAACAAGCGCATGCTCTATCACTACTTCGGCAACAAGGAGGATCTGTTCCTGGCGGTGATGGAGCGGACCTACGCGCATATCCGCAACAAGGAGGAGGGGCTGCGGCTCGAGGCCATGCCGCCGGTCGAGGCGATGCGCAAGCTGGTGCGTTTCACGTTCGACTATTTCGTCGACAACCCGCATTTCATCACGCTGCTGAACAGCGAGAATTTGCACCGCGCCCGCCACATCAGGCGCTCCGGCCGGGTGAAGGAGATCAACAGCCCGGTGATCGCCGCGCTCGGTAACATCCTTAAGCGCGGGCGCGACGAGGGCGTGTTCCGCGCCGGCGTCGACCCCCTCCAGCTCTACATCTCGGTCGCGGGCGTCTGCTATTTTTATTTCTCCAATGTGCACACGCTGACGACCATTTTCGGGCGCGCTCTGATGAGCCGCACGGCACTGGACGACCGTGCGCGGCACGTGACCGACGTAATCTTGGGGTATTTGCGGGCGTAAGCGATGCGGCTCGCTACTCAATACCAAGTTCGTCATGGCCGGGCCGTTCCGAAAGGAAC
Organism: Rhodospirillaceae bacterium; assembly: GCA_023266845.1. Classification (GTDB taxonomy): domain Bacteria; phylum Pseudomonadota; class Alphaproteobacteria; order JAEULC01; family JAEULC01; genus JAEULC01. The sequence continues at coordinate 2,660 of JAHFPH010000151.1, read as the reverse complement.
GTGTCCCGGCCATCCACGTCGAGGCAGCGATGTGCCGCTGCGTGGGACGTGGATGGCCGGAACAAGTCCGGCCATGACTGCTGAAGGAGAAGCAAGTTGACACCAAACGGCGGCCGGCGGCACGCTGGTAACCAGTTGGTTACTTGAGGGCGCGATGGCGCGGAACGGCGGACTGCATTGGAGCGAGGTCGACGCCGGCGTATTGGAGCCGCTGCGCCGCGGCGCGGCGTTTCCCGCGCATCCCCTGGCGCTCGACGCCAAGCGGCGCTTCGACCGTGAATCGCAGCAGGCACTCAGCCGCTATTACATCGACGCCGGATCGGGCGGGTTGGCGGTTGGCGTGCACGCCACGCAATTCGCCATCCGCGAAGCGGGGCTTTACAAACCGGTGCTGGAGTTGGCAGCCGAAACTTCGCGGACCTGGACCCGGCGCAAGCTGTTCATGATCGCGGGTGCGATGGGCCGCACGGCCCAGGCCGTGGACGAGGCGCGTCTTGCGCGGTCGCTGGGCTATCACGCGGTGCTGCTGTCGCTCGGCGCGATGCAGGGTGCGTCCGAAGACGAGCTGGCGCGGCATTGCGCCGCCGTGGCCAAGGAAATGCCGCTGGTCGGGTTCTATTTGCAGCCCGCCGTGGGCGGGATTCCCCTTTCGCGCAAATTCTGGGCGAAATTCGCCGCGCTCAACAACGTGGTGGCGATCAAGGTGGCGCCGTTCAACCGCTACCGCACGCTGGACGTGGCCTTCGGCATCGCCGAGGCCGGCGCGGAGGACCGCATCACGCTTTATACCGGCAACGACGACCATATCGTGCTCGACCTGTTGACGCCGCTATGCGTGCGCCTGGGCAACCGCGAGGTGACCTTGCGCTTCAAGGGCGGGTTGCTGGGGCATTGGAGCATATGGACCAAGGCGGCGGCCGATCTGCTGGAAAAGCTCAAAGCCGCCGCCGATGCCGGGCCAATCTCGCCCGATTTGCTGAAGCTCGATTCTTTCGTCACGGATTGCAACGCGACGATCTTCGACGTCGAGCACGATTTCGCTGGATGCATTCCTGGTTGTCACGAGGTGCTGCGGCGCCAGGGATTGCTGGCCACGACTCTCTGCCTGAACCCGGACGAGAAACTCAGCTCCGGGCAAGGCGCGGGCATCGACCGGCTCTATGCGCTTTACCCCGAATTCACCGACGACGCTTTCGTGAAAGCGAACCTGGCGCGCTGGCGCGCCTGAACTAGTCAAGCAGAGGAAACGGTAATGGCCGAGCGGCGACTAGGCATCATCATGAACGGCGTCACCGGGCGCATGGGCACGAACCAGCATCTCGTGCGCTCGATCCTGGCGATCCGCGCTCAGGGCGGCGTGGCGCTCGGCAACGGCGACCGGGTGATGCCCGACCCGATCCTGGTCGGGCGCAACAAGGACAAGATAGCGGCACTCGCCAAGGCGCATGGCGTGGCGCGCCATACCACCGACCTGGACGCCGCGCTGGCCGACAAGAACGACACGGTGTTCTTCGACGCGGCCTCGACGCAAATGCGCGCCGAGCTGTTGGGCCGCGCGATCGACGCGGGCAAGCATGTGTATTGCGAAAAGCCGGTGGCCGACAATCTGCACAAGGCCGTGGCGGTCGCCAAGAAAGCCAAAGCCGCGGGCGTCAAGCATGGCGTGGTGCAGGACAAGCTTTTCCTGCCCGGGCTCTTGAAGCTGAAGATGCTGAGGGATTCCGGTTTCTTCGGCCGCATGCTGACCGTGCGGTTCGATTTCGGCTACTGGGTGTTCGAGGGCGACTGGCAGCCCGCCAACCGCCCGTCCTGGAACTACCGCAAATCGGACGGCGGCGGATTGATCCTCGACATGATGTGCCACTGGCGCTACGTGCTGGACAATCTGTTCGGCGAGCCGAAATCGGTTAGCTGCCTGGGCGCGGTGCTGATCCCGGAACGCTGGGACGAGGCCGGCAGGAAATACAAGGCCGACGCCGACGACGCTTGCTATGCGACCCTCGAGCTCGCGGGCGGCGCGATCGCGCAGATCAACTGCTCCTGGGGCACGCGGGTGCGCCGCGACGATCTGTTGACGCTTCAGGTCGACGGCATGCTGGGCTCGGCCGTGGCGGGCTTGCAGACCTGCCGCACCCAGGCGCGCGCCAACACGCCGCGCCCGGTGTGGAATCCCGACGTGAAGCAGCCGATCGACTTCTACGCCGGCTGGCAGGAAGTGCCGGACAACGCGGTGTACGACAACGGCTTCAAGACGGAATGGGAATTGTTCATTCGTCACGTCTGCGAGGACGCGCCGTTCAAATGGAACCTGGTGGAAGGCGCCAAGGGCGTGCAGCTCGCCGAATTAGCGTTGCAGAGCTGGAAAGAGCGCCGCTGGATCGATGTGCCCAAGCTGGATGTCTGAGCGATGCGCGATCTGAAATCGCGCCCGGAGCTGTTGTCGATCAACGGCGCCACGGTGCGAGAGCAATGGAACCTGAAACAACTCGTCGAGGGCTGCGCGCGCCACGGCATATCCGCGATCGCCACCTGGCGCGACAAGGTCGCGGAACTCGGACTCGATAAGGCGGCGCGGCTGATCAGAGACGCGGGCCTGAAGGTCAGCGGCCATTGCCGGAGCAGCGCGTTTGCGGCGGCGGATGCAGGCAGCCGGCAAAAAT
>JAHFPH010000150.1 GCA_023266845.1 Rhodospirillaceae bacterium | reverse complement strand
TTCCGCCTCCTCGCGCGCCATGCGGTCGGCTTCTTCGCGCGCGCGGCGCTCCTTGACCAGGGCCGCGATCAATTCCTCGTTATCGCGCGCCTCGGCCCGCAGCCGGTCGGCCAGCTCGGTTTGCCGGCGGCGCTCGCCGGCGGCGCGGTGCTGGTCGTCGGCGCTTTCCGCGAGCATGCGCTCGATGCGCTGGGTTTCGGCCGTCAGCGCCGCGCGCTCCGCGTCGGCGCGCTTGCGCGCCGCCTCGGCGGATTCGCGCACGCGCTTCAGATCGTCGAGCGCGGCGGCCAGCAGGGCCGAGTTGCGGCGAAGCCCGTCCTCCGTGACGCGGAACGTCAGCGCGCCCTGCAGGTTGTCCAGCGGATCGCCGGGCAGCGCCAACAGATAGGCGGGTTCGTTGCCCGACAGACGCGTCAGCGCCGTCAGCACGCGCTGGCGCCCGGCGCCCAACCGCGCCAGGTCCGCGCGCTTGGTCTTCTCTTCCTCGGCCAGCCGCGCGATGTCGGATTCCAGGCGCCTGATTTCCTCGGCGTGGCGCTGCTCGCGCCCTGCCGCCTCGCGCCGGTCGCGGCGCAGTTGCTGCTCGCGCTGGCCGGCGGCGTCTTCCGCGCGTTGCTGATCGGCCGCGCGCTCGCGCGCCTCGCGTTCCTGGCGTTCTTTTTCCTTGAGCGTTTCTTCGAGCCGCTGCTGTTCGGCGCTTTGGGCAAACGCCGGCGGCAAAGCGCCGAGGAGCCACAGAGCGGCGGCCAGCGCCACGGCGCGCGGATCAGGCGATCGCACGTCGGGCTTTCCGTTGCGCCTCGGTTCCGAGCAGCGAATGCCCGGTCATCTCTTGCGGCTGCTTGAGGCCGAGAAGCGCCAGCAGCGTGGGCGCCACGTCGGCGAGGTTGCCATCGGCGACGGTTTTGACCTCGGCCGGGCCGTTGACCAGGATCGCCGGCACCAAATTCATGGTATGCGCGGTGTGCGCCTGGCCGCTCGCGGCATCGTGCATGGTTTCGGCGTTGCCGTGATCGGCGGTGACGAACATCGCGCCGCCAGATTTTTTCACCGCCGCCTCCACCCGGCCGAGGCACGCATCGACCGTTTCCACCGCCTTGATCGCGGCGGCGAGATTGCCGGTATGCCCGACCATGTCGGTGTTGGCGTAGTTGACCACGATCAGGTCGAAGCGGCCGGAGTCGACCGCGTCGATCAGCTTGTCGGTCAGCTCGACGGCCGACATCTCGGGTTTCAGATCGTAGGTCGCGACCTTGGGCGAGGGAACCAGGATCCGCTCCTCGCCGGGAAACACGCTCTCCTCGCCGCCGTTGAAGAAGAAAGTGACATGCGCGTATTTCTCGGTTTCGGCGATGCGCAGCTGCTTCATGCCGGATTTCGCCACCAGCTCGCCCAGGATGTTGGTCAGCCGCTCAGCGGGAAACAGCGCGCCCATGAACCGGTTCAGCGCCGCGGAGTATTCCACCAAGCCCAGGGCGGCGGCGAAGCGCGGTACGCGCGCGCGCTTGAATCCGTCGAACGCCGGGTCGAGCAGGGCGGAGAGAATCTGCCGCGCGCGGTCGGCGCGGAAATTCGCCATCAGCAGACCGTCGCCGTCGCGCACGCCCCGGTAGCCGCCGAGCACGAAGGGTTTCACGAATTCGTCGGTCACGCCGGCCGCGTGGCTGGCCGTCACTGCCTGCACCGCGTCGGCGGCATGCGGCGCGGCGGCGTCGACGATGCAGCGCCAGGCGGTTTCCACGCGCTCCCAGCGCTTGTCGCGGTCCATGCCCCAATAGCGCCCGCCCACCGTGGCGAGCGCGGCGTTTTTAGCCGGCGCGATGTCCTTCAGGAATTTCGCCAGATATTGGTGCGCGGTCCTAGGCATTGTATCGCGCCCGTCGAGCACCGCGTGCACCGCGACCTTGACGCCGGCATCGGACAGAATCCGCGCCAGGGCCGCGATTTGGTCCTGGTGTGAATGCACGCCGCCCGGCGACAGCAGGCCCAGCAGATGGCAGACGCCGCCGCTTTTCTTCAGCGTTGCGATGAAGTCGCGCAGGCGCGGATTTTTCGCCAGACTGCCATCGGCGACCGCCTGGTCGACGCGCGGCAATAGCTGCATCACCACCCGGCCCGCGCCCAGGTTCATATGCCCGACCTCGGAATTGCCGACCTGGCCCGCGGGTAGGCCGACCGCCAGCTCGGATGCATCCAAAAGCCCGTGCGGCGCCTCGCGCATCCAGCGGTCGTAGACCGGCGTGCGCGCCTGGCAGATCGCGTTGTTGTCGCATTCCGTGCGATGGCCCCAGCCGTCTAGGACGCAGAGCACGACCGGGCGCGGCCGGTTCGCTTGAACTGGAGGGGGGGTCGCCATGCGCGCTATATAAGCGATTTCCGGCCCTGCCGCCACCGACGGAAGCCGGATTCCCAGGTATTTCCGGGCCTTGGCCTACTCCCGATGATAGGGATGGCCGCTGAGGATCGACTGGGCGCGGTAGAGCTGTTCGGCGAGCAGCGCCCGGCACAGGAGATGCGGCCAGGTCATCGGCCCCAATGAGAGAAGCAAGCTCGCGCGCTTCTTGAGTTCGGGATCGAGGCCGTCCGCGCCGCCGATGACGAAGGCGATGTCGGCGGCGCCGTCGTCGCGCCAGCGCGCGATGGTGCGCGCGAGCTCGGCGCTGGAAAGCGCTCGCCCGCGCTCGTCCAGCGCCACGACGCGCGCGGCTTTTGGAATCGCTTCGCTTAGAAGCTTGGCTTCGGCGGCAAGGCGCCGTGCGGGCGGCAGCGCGCGCCGCTCCTCGACCTCTTTCAGGGTCAAAGGCCAGGCGAGACGCCCGGCGTAGTCGCGGTAAAGCGCCAGCATCGGGCCGTCGCGCAGGCGGCCCACGCAGGCGATGGTCAGGCGCATGACGCCCGGTCAGGGCATCAAGCCATCACGACCGCGTCCGGCAGATGGCGGCCCCACATCTTTTCCAGGTTGTAGAAGGCGCGAACCTCGGGCCGGAATACGTGGACCACGACGTCGCCCGCGTCGACCAGCACCCAGTCGGCATGCGGCAGGCCTTCGAGCGCGGGCTTGGCATAGCCCGCCAGCTTCAGCCGGTCGCTGAGATGCTCGGCCATGGCCGCCACCTGCCGGGACGATTGCCCCGAGGCGATGACCATGTAGTCGGCGATGTCGGATTTTCCGGCGAGATCGATGACGACGATGTCTTCGCCCTTGTCGTCATCCAGAGACTTTTCGATCAACGCGCGCAGCGGCGCGCTGGGGTGGGCGTTTGCCCGGTTGCGTTTAACGATGTTTCACCTCGCGGTTCAGGTTCAAACCCATCCGCGGTCAGGGCCTTCCCGATTGGCGCCCGGCGCGGATCGCGCTGGCCGAGATGGGGTTCAGTCTCGTGAACAGGAACGCCCAGGCGGGCGGTTTGTTCCGTGCCAGCAGGCCGGCCGCGTTTGCGGCCAAGCGCCTGCGGGCGAAACGCCGCGACGCCACTCCGGACAACGCCTTTGAAACATAGGTTGGGCGGGCGAAAACCGCAATGGAAACAATGTGAAAGATTTGCTTCCAGCCTTGCCAGCGGGAAATTTGCAACAGGTTGTCCGCCCCCATCAACCATACGAAGCGCGTGCGCGGGAAAGCCCGCACCAGCGCGCCAAGCGTATCGGCCGTATAGCGCGTGCCCAGGCGCTGTTCGATGTCGGTCACGACCACGCGGGGATGGTGCATCAGGTCCTTGGCCGCGGCGATCCGGCTTTCCAGCGACGCCATGCCGCTCATCGGCTTCAGCGGGTTCTGCGGCGACACCAGCCACCAGACCTGATCGAGCTTGAGCCGCCCGAGCGCGGCGAGCGTGATGTCCACATGCCCCTGATGCGCGGGGTTGAACGACCCGCCCAGCAGGCCCACGCGGCGCGGCGCGAAACCGCTTTTGGGGTTGACGCCGCCGCTGGCCATGGTCAGCGCCAGACCAGGGGCTGCATGCGCCCGACGCGCACCGGGCCGAGATACACGCGGTTGCCCTCGCGCACCGAAATCGGCACGCGCAGCACCGGCGGACCGCCGTCGTCGGCCGGGCGCGACAATCCCGCCAGCACGCCCTTCGCCAGGATGGATTCAGGCACGCGCATCTGGCCGGTTGCGACCAGCGCGTCGATCAGCGTGTCGACCCCGCGCACGCGCCCGTCGAGCCGTATATCGGGCTGCAGCGTCGCGTCCAGCCGCGCGGTGCCCGTGCCGCGGATATCGACGCGGTTCCAGACGAGCTGCGCTTCCTTGATCTCGATATAGCCGCCGGCGTCGCGCCAGCGCGCCGCCGCTTCCCTAGTGCCGTTCTCCGGCGCCTGGCCGATGACGTTCGCCAGCGCGTTGATCGCGGCGATTTCCGGGCCCAGGGGACCGGCTTGCGCCGCGGGCAGCACCAGGCCGGCAATTTTCGTGTCGGTTTCCAGCGACACGTCGGTGACGGCGGTCATCGCGCGCCGCCGCATGACGCTGCGCGCCGCGGCGATGCGGAACAGCTCGCCCGTGTCGGCGAACTTCGCTTCGACCTGCTTCAGATCCAGCTGCGCGGCCAGCGCGCGACCGCGGCCGTCGAACAGCACGTCGAGCTGCCCGTCGCCGATCGCTGCGTCGATCAGGCGCGGTTTTCCGTCGACCGGGCCCGCCAATTCGTGGCGGCCGGGAAACCGGAACGACACGTCCTGCAGCGCCCAGGGCTTGGCGCTGACGGTCAAGGTCTCGGCGCGCCAGGCCAGCGGCGGGTCCGGGCGTGCGATCTCGGGCTGCGGGATCGTGAAGCTGAGCGCGAAGGGAAATCCACCGCGCTGCATCGGGCCGTGCTTGATGACATAGCCCTCGGCGCGCCGGTCGGTTTCCCAGCGCTGGATGCCCAGCTCCACCTGCCCCCCCAGCGCGAACCAATAGGCGGTATAGGCGGCGGGCGCGCCCAGGACGACGAGGGCGGCGGCGGCGATGGCGATAATCCGGGCAGGGCGCATGTGTGGCGCGGGAGTATAGCGGCGCGACCCGCCGCGCCAAACCGCAAGGGTGGATGCCGGCGCATATCGGCCGCGCTTGCGGGGCACCTTGTTTGCAAGGGCGGTCCTGGGGCATTTTGCTGGCTTCTTGCCGCCCCGCGCCAGAGCTGCGAACGCCCGGATCGACCGACTTGAAGAAAACCAAGACCGCCGCGCGCCTCTACGAGCACCGTGCCGGAAACGACATGTGGGTGTTCGGCTATGGCTCGCTGATGTGGAATCCCGACTTCGAGTACGAAGAACGGCGCATCGGCATGCTGCGCGGTTATCACCGCAGTTTCTGCATCTTCTCGCACCAATATCGCGGCACGCCGGAAAAGCCGGGTCTGGTGCTGGGCCTGGACCGGGGCGGGTGCTGCCGCGGCATGGCGTACCGCATCCACGCCAAGAGCGCCGAGGACGCGCGCAAAAAGCTGTGGGAACGCGAGATGACCCGCAACACCTATCATCCGCGCCAGGTGCATGTGTCGACCGACAAGGGCGTGGTCGAGGCGCTCGCCTTCGTGGTGCGGCGCGAGCACCCGCAATACGCCGGCAAGCTGCCGACCGAGACGCTGGTGCGATGCGTGATGCAGGGCGCGGGCGGGCGCGGCACCTGCCGCGAGTATCTCGCCAACACGGTGAAGCACCTGGAAGAGATGGGCCTCGACGACGGGCCGCTGCACGATCTGATGAAACTGGTGGAGCAGCGCTGCATCGGCAGCGAATGGGAAACCCCGAAGAAGACTTAGCTTCTCGTCCTTCGACAAGCTCAGGACGAGGAACTCATTTTTCGCCTCATCCTGAGCCCTCACCCTGAGCTTGTCGAAGGGGGCGAAGGATGAGGCAGCGTCATTGAACGGATAAAAGGAAAAGAAAATGGCCGACTACACGCTCTATTGCTTCGCGCAGTCCGGCAATTCCTACAAGCCGGCGCTGATGCTGAACCTGTGCGGCGCGGACTGGACGCCGCGTTTCGTCGACTATTTCGGCGGCGAAACGCGCTCGCCCGAATACCGCGCAGAGGTGAACGCAATGGGCGAGGCGCCGGTGCTGGAGCATAAGGGCAGGAAGCTGGCCCAATCCGGCGTGATTCTGGATTATCTGGTGGCGCAGTTCGGCAAGTATGGGTGGAACAACGAGGACGAACGCCGCGAGATATTGCGCTGGCTGCTCTGGGACAACCACAAGCTGACGAGCTACACCGGCACGCTGCGCTTCATGATGAGCCTGATGAAGGATCCCGAGCCCAAGGTGATCGAGTTCCTGAACCAGCGCGCGCGCATCGCGATGGGTATCCTCGATCTGCATCTCGCCAAGAACGATTTCGCGCTGGGCGCAAAACCGACCATCGCCGACATCTCGATGTGCGGCTATATGTTCTTCAACGACGAATTCGGCGTGACCTGGGAGAAGGACTTTCCCAATATCGGCAAATGGCTGGGGCGCATCAAGGGCTTAAAGGGCTGGGTGCATCCCTATAAACTGATGCCGGGCCATCCGCTGCCGGGGAAAAAATAGCGTATGTTCGCCCACACTTTTTTCCGTGATGCCCGGACTTGTTCCGGGCATCCACGTCCAGCGTCGCAGCAGCCTGCCGGCGTGGATGGCCGGGACAAGCCCCGCCATGACAAATTAGGATTTGGCGTAAATGGCCAGGCGCTTCACGAGCACTTCGAATAGCCGCAGTCCTGGCAGATGTCGCAGCCCTCTTGACGCATGAGGTTGCCACTGCCGCATTTCGGGCATTGGCGCACGCTGGTCGAGGGTGCCGCGAAAAAGCGGCTTGAGTTGGAGTTGGACGTAGCACCGCCGGAGGCTTGAGCATCGCCGGCCGGCCCCGCCGGCGCCTCGCCTACCACCGACAGCGCGCGGCGTTCGGGCAGATGGCCTTCGCGGCGTTCGCGCGCGCCGGGCATGAAGCCGATCGCGACCATGTGCCGCTCAATCACGTCGCCGATGGCCGCGAGCAGCGAGGGCACGTAGCGCCCCTCCATCCACTGGCCGCCGCGCGGGTCGAACACCGCCTTCAATTCCTCGACCACGAACGACACGTCGCCGCCGCGCCGGAACACGGCCGAGATCATGCGGGTGAGCGCCACGGTCCAGGCGTAGTGCTCCATGTTCTTCGAGTTGATGAACACCTCGAACGGCCGCCGCCTGCCGTCCTGCACCACGTCGTTGATCGTGATGTAGATCGCGTGGTCGCTGTCGGGCCATTTGATCTTGTAGGTCTGGCCGGGCAGCGCCTCGGGCCGGTCGAGCGGCTGGGTCATGTAGACGATGCCGCCCGCCTCATAAACGTCGGCGGGCTTGGGCTGGGACGCGGGCTGGACCAAGGGCAGCTCGGGCTGCGCGTTTTCCTTGCGCTTTTTGTCGAGCGACAGCACCGCGCCGGTTACGTCATTGGGACGATAAGTCGTGCAGCCCTTGCAGCCCAGATCGTAGGCCTGGGCGTAGACGTCCTTGAACGCCTCGAACGACAGCGCCGCCGGGATGTTGATGGTCTTGGAGATCG
>JAHFPH010000029.1:14566-33387 GCA_023266845.1 Rhodospirillaceae bacterium | reverse complement strand
GGCGAAAGCAAGCACGCCAATATCGGCATCAGTTTGCCGGGGACCGGCGAGCAGCCCACCGCCCCGGTGTTCGTCGACGGCAAGAAGGTCGCCACGCTCAGGGGCGCCAACATCGCCAAGGACTTCCAGGCGATGGTCGATAAGTACGTGGCGGAGAAATACGCGCGGAGGAATTCGGCCTAGCGCGCAGTGGCTGTTCTGACAACTCATTTCCATTGTTTGTATAAATTGTCTCGGCTACAATTGATTTGTGCGGGCGTAGTGGTAACCTGAAAGGGAAGCCACTAGCTCACCTTAAGTGGATGGGCTTTTCTTAATCATCAGGGCGATATGCCCTCGATATCCTGAGTTTTCAGGAGGTAATAGAACCACTGCTAGAACAATAGTGATCTTGTCGAAATACGGAACACTAGGATTTAATTCATGAGAAAATATCGAAGCAGCAATCATCAATATAGACATATATGATAGCAGTAGATGTGATGCTAAATCGTATGATCGATACCTCTTTTCCGAGATCATACGGGTCTTGCTGGTAATCCAGATTTTGTCTTTTAGATTGGTGTTCACGTCACCTCAATCACAAAGAAAAAGTGTGCGGGCGTGATTGATTGTAAGCAACTTACCCAGCTCCCCTTCGCCATCCTTCGACAGGCTCAGGATGAGGCTCGCGACAAGCTCAGGATGAGGCTCGCGACAGGCTCAGGATGAGGCTCGCGGCAGGCTCAGGATGAGGCTCAGGGTCGCCACCCTCTCCCCACGCCGCGGGGCGAGGGGCTCCGAACCCTCGCCCCCGACAAGGGGGAGAGCGTCCTTCGAGACGCCTCGGACACGTCATCCTGAGGAGGCCGCATCCCGAGCTTGTCGAAGGAGCGGCCGTCTCGAAGGGCGACGTGTCCGAGGCTCCTCAGGATGACGCGAGTGGGTGAGGGGACTTCGGTCGCCGATCTGTACGCCTACCCTGTCCTAGGGGCCGGCTTTGATGTAGAGGTGATCGCGCAGTGACGACACGACGCCGGTCCACAGAGGCCGGCCGTGGGAGGAGGTCGCCGCATGTCCATCGCCGATTTCACGGTCCTCGACGCCGTCGCCTTGGCCTGGTTTCTCGTCTGCTGGATCGGCTTCGGGCAGTTCTCCGCCCTGCGCGCGCGCGCGCGGCCCAGCCTCGTCGGCGCCCTTTTGGTGTTCAGGCGGCAATGGATGGAGCAGGTGCGGGTGCGCGAGCAGCACCAGTCCGACGCGACCATCCTCAACAACCTCTTGCGCGGGGCGCTGTTCTTCGCCTCGACGTCGATCTTCCTCCTCGGCGGCCTCGTGGCGCTGTTGGGCACGGCCCAGCGCGTGACCGAGGTGTTCTCGCAGCTTCCCTTCACCGCGCCGTTCTCGCTGTGGCTGTGGGAGATGAAGGTGATGATGCTGATCTACATCTTCGTCTACGCGTTCTTCAAATTCACCTGGTCGGCGTGGCAATACAACGCGCTGTCGATCGTCGTGGGCGCGGCGCCGGGGCCGTCGGCGACGCCCGAGGCCGCCGCCGGCTACATCGAGGCCGCCACGCGCGTGGCCGGGCTCGCGGGCGAGAGCTTCAACCACGGCGTCCGCGCGTACTATTTCTCGATGGCGGCGGTCGCGTGGTTCATCCATCCGCTGCTGTTCGTCGCCGCCGTGACCTGCGTCACGCTGGTGATCTACCGGCGCGAATTCGCCTCGCCGACCCTGGCGGCGCTACTGGCCGCGTCCGGCGCGGCCGAGCCGGCGAAACGCGATTGAGCGAGGCGCGTCAACCCGCTGCTTTGTCTTGCAAATGCCGCCGCAATGCCCGCGCGTAGCGCGGCATGACGCTGGGCATCAGCGACTTCCCATCTTTAGGCCGCTCCACGCCGAACACCGTCTTGGGGAAATCGAGCGTCTTCTGCACCTCCCAGATCGCCTCGTGGCGGTCGGGCGGCAGGATCTGCACCGGATGGCCCACGGCCACCCAGCCGATCGGCACGGTGCAGCCCACGGGCAGGTACGTCTTCAGATGCACCACGGCGTTGATGCGCACCTCCGCCCGCGCGCCGATGACCGCCTGGTTGAACACGGTCGATCCGGCGGCCAGGAACGCCTGTTCCTCGACCGTGCAGCCCGTGAGATACGCACGGGGGCCGACCAGCACGTTGTCGCCGATGGTCAGCGCCGCGCCGGGCGCGCCGCGCAGCACGGCGTTTTCCATGATCACGCAATTGCGGCCGATGCGAATCGGCCCGCCCTCCGCGGTCAGCACCGCGCCGTAAAGCACGCAGCTTCCCTCGCCGATCTCCACGTCCCCCGAGATCGCCGCGTTGGGCGCGATATAGACGTCCTTGCCCAGGCGCGGCTTCAGGCCGCGATGCTCGATCAGCATGAGCGTCACTCCATCATCGTCGTGTCAATTCAACGGAAAACCGCAACACGCGGACGTTGATCCGTCCGCGCATATTTCGATAGGGCGCGTGGATCAACACGCGCCGTAAGGCTCAGTTCTCGAGCTCGCTGTCCCAGTACAGGAAGTCGCGCCAGCTTTCGTGCAGATAGTTGGGCGGATAGCCGCGTCCGTTCTCCTGCAGCTCGAAGCTCGAGGGCTGGAACGGATAGTGGCGCGGATACATGCCGCTTTCGCTGGGAATCCGGCTGCCCTTGGTCAGGTTGCAGGTGCCGCAGGCCGTCACCACGTTGGTCCACATCGTGCGCCCGCCGCGCGAACGCGGCACGATGTGGTCGAAGGTCAGGTCGTTGGTGACGTATTTGCCGCCGCAATACTGGCAGGTGAAGCGGTCGCGCAGGAACACGTTGAACCGCGTGAAGGCCGGACGGCGCGCCGTGTGGATGTAGTCCTTGAGCGCGATCACGCTGGGCAGGCGCATCTCGAAGCTGGGGCTGCGCACCACCCGGTCGTATTCCGACACGATGTTGACGCGGTCCAGGAACACCGCTTTCACCGTGTCCTGCCAGCACCACAAGGACAAGGGAAAATAGCTGAGCGGCCGGAAATCGGCGTTCAGCACCAAAGCAGGGCAACTTTCAACGGAAACCGACACGACCCCGATTCGCCTCCTGCTGCGGCGCCGTCCCCAGGCGCCGCGTCGCTTTCGCAACGAATTGATAGCCGAGCCGGGCGGAAATCACAATATCCGGTGTTTTACAACAGCGTGAACGCTTTCGCGCGGCTTATTCCTTGCGCTGCGTCGCGCGCATCGCTTTGCGCATCGCGATCCCCTTGGCGATGATGCGCGGGGTTTGCTCCCACATGCCGAGCTCGCCGACCTTGGCCGGGTCGTGCCACGCTACGTCCATCGCGTCGTCGCCGGCCTTGGGCTCGCCGCTGCGCCATTCCGCTAGGACTTCGATCAAGGTGTAATGGAACCGCGCGCGGCCCTGGTCGTCGGGCGTGATCGCGTCGACGATGCCGATCACCTCAAGCGGCTCGATCTCGATGCCGCATTCCTCGCGGGTTTCGCGCCGGGCGCATTCGAACACGGTCTCGCCCAGCTCCTGCAAGCCGCCGGGCAGGCTCCATTGGCCCTGGCGCGGGGCCTTGGCGCGGCGGATCAGCAGCACCTCGCCGCCGCGGCACACCACCACGCCCACGCCGACCAGCGGATGCTTGGGATATTCGCGCGTCACCGAGTTTCGCGGTCCTCACCCTTCGACATGCTCAGGATGAGGACCGTTGAAGCCCTTTCATCGACCTCATGCCGGGCCCGTCGAAGCATGAGGTTCAAGCGTATCGGCCTTACACGTAGTACTGGCCGCCGTTGATGGACAGCGTCGAGCCGGTGATGAACCCGCCCTGGTCCGACGCCAGGAACACCACCGCGCGCGCGACCTCGTCGGCCTCGCCGAGCCGCCCCACCGGGATCTGCGCCACGATCTTCTTCAGCACGTCTTCCGGCACCGCGCGCACCATTTCGGTCGCGATATAGCCCGGCGCGATGGCGTTGACGGTGATCCCCTTGGCGGCGCTTTCCTGCGCCAGCGCCTTGGTGAAACCGATGATCCCGGCCTTGGCGGCGGAATAGTTGGTCTGGCCGAATTGGCCTTTCTGCCCGTTGATCGACGAGATGTTGACGATGCGCCCGAAGCCGCGCTCGCGCATGCCCTCGATCACCGCGCGCGACATGTAGAAGGCCGAGTTCAGGTTGGTGTCGATCACCGCCTGCCATTGCTCGGGCGTCATGCGGTGCATCGCGGCGTCGCGCGTGATGCCGGCGTTGTTGACCAGGATGTCGACCGGCCCCAGTTCGGCCTGCACCTTGGCGATGCCCGCCTTGCAGTCCTCGAACTTGCCGACATCCCATTTATAGACGGCGATGCCGGTTGCGGACTTGAACTTGGCCGCGGCGTCGTCGTTGCCGTGATAGGTGGCGGCTACCTTGCAGCCCGCCGCCTTCAGCGCCTTCGAGATCGCCTCGCCGATGCCCCGGCTGCCGCCGGTGACCACTGCCACCCGCGCCATGCTGATCCTCCCCCATTCTTCCGCGGCTTTATTGTGCCGCTATGTTCCCCTCACCCGCCCGTCGCTTCCGCTCCGGGCCCCCTCTCCCATCGGGAGAGGGTGGCGAGCGTCAGCGAGCCGGGTGAGGGGTCTTTCTTACGTGCGCTCAACGCGATTCATATTTACGTGCGTTCCACGCACATGGCGATGCCCATGCCGCCGCCGATGCATAAGGTGGCCAGGCCCTTTTTCGCGCCGGTGCGCTGCATGCCGTAGAGCAGCGTGACCAGCACGCGTGCGCCCGACGCGCCGATCGGATGACCCAGCGCGATCGCGCCGCCGCTCACGTTCACCTTTTTCGTGTCCCAGTTCATGTCCTTGTTGACCGCGCAGGCCTGGGCGGCGAACGCCTCGTTGGCCTCGATCATGTCCAGATCGTTGATCGTCCAGCCGGCTTTCTTCAGCGCCGAGCGGCTGGCGGGAATCGGACCCGAGCCCATGATCGCCGGATCGACGCCGGCCGTGGCCCAGGACACGATGCGCGCCAGCGGCTTCACGCCGCGCTTGGCGGCTTCCGCGTCGGTCATCAGCACCAGCGCCGCCGCGCCGTCGTTGATGCCCGAGGCGCTGCCGGCGGTCACCGTGCCGTCCTTGGAAAACGCCGGACGCATCTTGGCGAGCGCCTCGACCGTGGTGCCGTGGCGCGGATGTTCGTCGCTGTCGATCACCTTGTCGCCCTTGCGGTCCTTGATCGTCACGCCCACGATTTCCGCCTTGAAGTTGCCGGCCTTTTGCGCGGCCTCGGCCTTTTGCTGCGAGGATGCGGCGAACTGGTCCTGCTGCTCGCGCGTGATCTGCCATTTCTGCGCCACGTTCTCGGCGGTGGTGCCCATGTGATAGCCGTTGAAGGCGTCCCATAAGCCGTCCTTGATCATGGTGTCGACCATCTCGGCGTTGCCCATCTTCACGCCGTTGCGCAGATGGATGCAGTGCGGCGCCTGGCTCATGCTTTCCTGGCCGCCCGCGACCACGACGGCGCAGTCGCCGTTCCTGATCGCCTGATAGCCGAGTGCCACGGAGCGCAGGCCCGAGCCGCAGAGCTGGTTGATCTGATACGCGGTCTTCTCGACCGGAATGCCGGCGCCGATCGCCGCCTGGCGCGCCGGGTTCTGGCCCGCGCCCGCGATCAATATCTGGCCCATGATCACCTCGTCCACGTCGGCCGGGGCCACCTTGCCGCGCTTCATCGCCTCGGTGATGGCGACCGAGCCGAGCGCGGAGGCGAGAACGGAGCTCAATCCGCCGCTGAAAGCTCCGATGGCGGTACGCACGGCGCCGGCGATGACGATTTCGGCCATTTGCAATCTCCTTGCGGAATAGGTTGCCCCCAAAGGGACTGGTGCTTGGTCGTGTTCTTCCCCTGCGTCCAAGGAGTCATACCGAGCCCCCAAGGCCGCGTCCAGCGCGCGCGGTTCTGGGCTTGGCGCCCAGCGAGCGCAGGAAATCGGTCAGGGGTTTCCAGGCGTAGCGCGACGCGGATTCCGCCACCACCATGCCGATATGGCCGAGGGGCGGCGAGATCGCCACGGCCCCGGGCATCGCGGGCAGAAGCGCCGCGGCCGAGGCCGGCGGCACGATGCGGTCGCGCGACGGCACCAGGATCAGCGTCGGCAGCTCGATGCGCGCAGGATCGACCGGCCGCCCCGCGACGCGCCAGGCGCCCTTGGCGGGAAGATTCTCGCCGTACCAGCCCTGCATGCATTCCTGCGTCACGGGACCCGCCAGCGGCACGCCGTCGTTGAGCCAGTCCTCCAGCGACACGAAGGCGCGCGCTTTTTCCGATTCCGGGTCGAGCGACGCGAACTGGCGGAATTTGCGGATCACCAGGAACGGATCGAGCGCATAGAACATCATCTGCAACGCGTCGACCGGCAGCTCGCCCAGCGCCTCCAGCCACGCCGCCATGCCGGGCGCCATGGCCGGCATGATCTGCTCGTAGCGGACGCGTGTTCCGGCGTGGAAATCCCAGGGCGTGGCCAGCAGCGCCAGGCCCACGATGTCGCGCCGCCGGCGCTCGGCCAAAGCGAGGGCCAGATTGCCGCCCATGCAATATCCCAGCACCGCCGGGCGCTGCTTGGTCAGCTTCACCGTTTCGTCCAGCGCGTCTTCCAACCGCCCGGCGATGTAGTCGCTTAAAGTGAAGCGCCGTTCCTGGTCGCCCGGCCGGTCCCAATCCACCAGCAGCGGGCGCAGGCCTTGCGCGGCCAGATGCCGCGCCAGGCTGCGCTCGCGCGACAGGTCCAGAATGTAGGAACGGTTGATCAGCGACGGCACCATCAGCACCGGCAAGCCGTCCTCGGGTCCGCCGTAATCGACCAGGCGCGTGGTGCCCTGGCGCCAGACCACGGGCGGGTCGCTCAGGTTCCGGCGGTAGGGATGGCGGCGATAGGCCTGGATGCCGGCGGCGAGCTGATCCAACAGCCGCCGCGCCTCGTCACTTAGAGCTAGGGCGAACTTTGCCGGGTCGACGCGCTTCAGCTCGTCCAGCAGGGCTGCCGCGTCCGCGCGCAAGTCCGGCTTCAAGGGAAGCAAGTTTTGCCTCAATAGCGCCAAGCCGCCGGGCGAGCTCAGACAGGCCCACGCCGCGGTCATGAGATGCAGCGGCAGCGGCCGCGGCCCCTGCCGCCTCGCTTCGGTCGTGTCCGTTGCCGTGGTTCGGGTCGTGTCCATTCGGTTTCGCCGATCCGTTGCTGGCGCGGGCGCGGCCATCGTCCCTCCCGGCCGGCGCAGTATAGCCCTGCGGCGCCATCGTCATCCCGGCGGCAAGCGCGCCGGCCATCAGCCGCGTCATGGTGGCCAGCAGCTCCGGGTCGGCCGCCATCGCCGCCAGCTGGTCCTGCCACAGGTCCATATAGCGCTTGGCCAGCCGGTCCAGGCCGGGAGGATCGTTGTCCGTGGGTTCCGCCATGGGAAAAGTATAGGCGCGCGGAGAGGAGTTTTCTAGCAGGTGCAGCATAAAACCGCCGCAATGCACATATTGGCGGGGCGATTGCGCTGGCGAGGGTAAAGCCATTGGCGTAAACCGGGACCATGGAGATCTACCTGCCCATCGCCGAAATGGCCGTGCCCTGGATCGCGCCGCTGTTCATCGGCACGGTGGTGGGGGTGCTGTCGGGCCTGTTCGGCGTCGGCGGCGGGTTCCTGTTGAACCCGCTGCTGATCATGATGGGCGTGCCGCCGACCGTGGCGGTTTCGACCGGCGCACTGCAGATCGTCGCGGCGTCGGTGTCGGGCGTGGTGGCGCATTGGCAGCGCGGCACGGTCGATCTGGCGATGGCCGCGTGCATGACGGCCGGCGGGCTGATCGGCGCCTTCGGCGGCAACCGCCTGTTCGTGCTGTTGAAGGCGATGGGCCATATCGACCTGGTGATCGCGCTCAGCTACGTCGTCCTTTTGGGCTTGATGGGCGGGCTGATGCTGGTGGAAAGCGTGCGGCTGATCCTGCGCATGCGCTTCGGCGGCATCGCGCGCTCCAAGCTGCACCAGCACACCTTCCTGCACGGCCTGCCGCTGAAGGTGAAGTTCCGCAAGTCGCGGCTTTACATCAGCGTGTTCCTGCCGCTCGGCCTCGGCGTGATCGTGGGGTTGATGACCGCGATCATGGGCGTGGGCGGCGGGTTCTTGGCGGTGCCGGCGATGATCTATCTGATGGGCATGCCGACCATGCTGACCGTCGGCACTTCGCTGGTGCAGATCACCGCCACCAGCGCCTCGGTCGTCTATCTGCAGGCCATCAGCACCCATGCCGTGGACATGGTGCTGGCGGCGCTGCTGATCCTGGGCGGCGTGGCGGGGGCGCAGTTCGGGGCCGCCTTCGGCCAGCGCCTGCGCAGCGAGCATTCGCGTCTGCTGCTGTCGCTGATGGTGCTAGCGGTGGCGGCGCAGGTGCTCTACACGCTGGTGGTCACGCCCAAGGACCTTTTCACCCTCGACCTGATCTCCGAAAGCTAGGCCAGCAGGCCCCACCATGCGCCTTGCGCCGGGGGACGGAAAAGCTCTAGTGTTACAAGGGCTTCCCGCGCAGCATGCCCCGGGAGTGGAAAATCATGGCCGAGCAGATGCCGCAGCCAGCAAAACCGCCGGTCACGATCAAGAAATACGCCAACCGCCGACTCTACAACACGGCCACCAGCAGCTATGTGACCCTGGACCATCTGTGCCAGATGGTGAAGGAAGGCACCGAGTTCGTGGTGTACGACGCCAAGACCGGCGACGACATCACCCGTGGCGTCCTGACCCAGATCATCGTCGAGGAAGAGGGCAAGGGCCAGAATCTGCTGCCGATCAGCTTCCTGCGCCAGCTCATCGGTTTCTACGGCGACAATCTACAATGGCTGGTGCCGCGCTATCTGGAACACTCGATGAAGTCGTTCGCGCGCAACCAGGAGCAGATGCGCACCTACATGCAGGACGCGCTGGGCGGCCTGTTCCCCTTCGGCCAGTTCGAGGAAATGGGCAAGCAGAACATGGTGCTGTTGGAGCGCGCCATGAAAATGTTCTCGCCGTTCCCGATCGACCTGGGCCAAGTTGGTGCCGCCGGCGGCGAGGCCGCCAAGGCCGGCGAGGGCGATCTCGACACGCTGAAGGAACGCCTCAACGCGCTCCAGCGCGAGATCGACAACCTGACCAAGAAGCACGGGTAGTTACTCCGTCCTGAGCGCCTCGATCGGGTCGAGCTGCGAGGCGCGCTGCGCCGGGTAGAAGCCGAAAAACACCCCGACGGCGAAGCTGAAACTCACGGCCACGATCACGGCCTCGGGCCGGATCAAGGTCGGCCAGTCGGCCAGCGTGGCCGCGAAATGCGCGCCCAAGCCGCCCAGCACCACGCCGGCGATGCCGCCGATGGTGGCGAGCGTCGTCGCCTCGATCAGGAACTGGGCGCGGATGTCGCGCGGCCGCGCCCCCACCGCCAGGCGCAGGCCGATCTCGCGCGTGCGCTCGGTGACCGACACCAGCATGATGTTCATGATGCCGATGCCGCCGACCAACAGCGACACGGTGGCGACGGCCGCCAACAGGAACGCCAGCGTGCGCGACGACGCGTCGCGCGTCGCCGCCACCTCGCTGAGGTTGCGCATCCAGAAATCGTCGTCCTGGGTGGCCTGCAGGCGGTGGCGCTGGCGCAGCAGATCCTTGATCTGCTGCTGCGCCAGGTCCATGTCCTCGCCGTCGCGTATCTTGATCAGGATCGCGCCGACCGCGCGCGCGTTCGCCTGGCTCGATCCCAGCACGCGGCGTTTCGAGGTGGTGAGCGGGATCAGGATCGTGTCGTCCTGGTCCTGGCCCTGCATGTTCTGGCCCTTGCGCGCCAGGACGCCGATGACCGTCAGGGGCACGTTCTTGACGCGGATCTCACTGCCCAGCGCCCCGCCATCGGGGAACAGATTGATCGCCACGGTTTCGCCCAGGAGCGCCACCTTACCGGCGCCGGTGGCTTCCTCGGGCAGGAAGTTGCGGCCCGCCGACAACTCCCATTCGCGGGCTTCCAGGAAGCTCGGCGTGGTGCCGAGGACCACCGTCGACCAGTTGAGGCCTCCGGCCACGACCTGCGCGGTGCCGCGCTGCGTGGGAATGGCGAGCTGCACCAGCGCGATCTCGCGCTCCAGCGCCACGGCGTCGTCCTCGCTCAGCGTCAGGCGCGAGCCCGACCCCATGCGCACGCCGCCCGAGGTGACGGAACCGGAAATCACGATGACCAGGTTCGAGCCCAGACTCTTGATCTGGTCCATCACCCGCGCACGCGCGCCCGCGCCGACGGCGACCATCGCCACCACCGAGGCGACGCCGATGATGATGCCCAGCATGGTCAAAACGCTGCGCAGAAGATTGGCGCGCAACGCGTCGAGCGCCGAGCGTATGGCCTCGAGATAGCTCATGCCGCCTCCAGCTCCACCGGCAGGTCCTTAAGCATCGCCGCCGCGTCGGCCGGCGATTGCCCGCTGTCGTCGATCAGCTTGCCGTCGCGGAATTTGAGGACGCGCCTTGCAAAACGCGCCACGTCGGGCTCGTGCGTCACCATCACCACGGTCATGCCGCCGCGGTTCAGTTCCTGGAACAGCGTCATGATCTCGAGGCTGGTGCGGGAATCGAGCGCACCGGTCGGCTCGTCGGCTAAAATCAGGCTCGGATCGTTCACCAGCGCGCGGGCGATCGCCACGCGCTGCTGCTGGCCGCCGGAAAGCTGGTTCGGCCGGTGATGGTGCCGGTCGCCCAGGCCCACGCGCTCCAGCGCCTTCAGCGCCTTGGCGTGGCGGTCCGCGCGCGACACCCCGCCATAGACCATCGGCAGCTCGACATTGGTCAGCGCCGTGGCGCGCGGCAGAAGGTGGAAGGACTGGAACACGAAGCCGATGCGCCGGTTGCGGAACGCGGCGAGCTGGTCGCCGTTGAGCCGCGCGATCTCCTCGCCCGCCAGGCTGTAGCTGCCGGCAGTCGGGCGGTCCAGGCACCCGACCAGGTTCATGAAGGTGGACTTACCCGAGCCGGAGGGTCCCATCACGGCCACGAATTCGCCGGGCATCACCTCGGCCGACACGCCGCGCAGCGCATGCACCGCGTGCCCGCCCAGCTTGTAGTCCTTCGCCAAGTCCTTGACCGAGATCAGCGCGGTGGTCATGGCGTGGTCGTCCGCGCCGGCTAGAAGCCCAGCCGCAAGCCGCCGCCGGCCTGGGCCGAGGCGGGCGGAGCTTTCGGCCCGCCGCCGATCAGAAGGTCCTGGCCGGATTTCAAGTTGCCGCCGACCATCTCGGTGAAGGCGCCGTCGCCGATGCCAAGCCTGACCGCCACCGGCGCGGGCTTGCCCTCGGGCCCCAGCACCCAAACCTGGCCTGCGGTCGACGCCGCGGTGCGCGCGGCCTGCAATTCCTGAAAGCGCGGGCGCTGCTCGGCGGTCAGCGATTGCGATATGCGCTGGCCGATATTGCGCCGGATGGTCTGCGCGCGGGCGCGGCGCTGGTCGGGCTCGAGTTGCGACTTGGCCAGCTCGGCGAATTGCGCGCGCGCTTCCTCGACGATGCCGGCGATCTGCTTTTGCTGGTCTTCGCCGAGCTTAAGCTCGTCGGTCAGCGCCTTCACCATCGTGTCCAGGTTGGCCCAGCCGCGGCCGCCCTGCTGGCCGCCGCCCGTCGTGCCCGGAGCTCCCAAAACGCCGCCCGCGCCCTGCGGCGCGCCTTCGCTTTGCACGCCGGCCGGACGCCAGCGCAAGGCGGCGTTCGGAAGCTTCATCGCCTGCTCGCGGCTGTCGGTGGTGATGCGCGCGGTGGCGGTCATGCCGGGCAAAAGCTTGCGCTGCTCGTTGTCGGCGGCGATCACCACGACATAGGTGACGACGTTCGAGATGGTCTGCGGCGCCAGGCGGATTTGTTTGACCGTTCCACGAAACGTGTCGGCGGGATAGGCGGTGACGGTGAAGGTGACCGGCTGGCCTTCGCGCACGCGGCCGATATCGGCTTCGTCGACAGAGGCGTCGACCTCCATCTCGCGCAGGTCCTGGGCGATGGTGAAAATGATCGGCGCTTGCAGGCTGGCGGCCACGGTCTGGCCCACATCGACCGCGCGCTGCACGATGACGCCGTCGATCGGCGAACGGATCTCGCTGCGGTCCAGGTCGACCTGCACCTGCTGCAGCGCGGCCTCGCGCTGCGCGACATTGGCGATGGCGTTGGCGATCTGCGCCTCGGCGACGCGCGCCAGCGCCTCGTTGGCGACGAGCTGCGCTTCGGCCGAGTTCGCCTGCGCGCGCGCGGCCACCACGTTGGCCTTGGCGGTGTCGCGCGCGACCTGCGACTTCTCGGCGTCGGCCTGCGTCACCACGCCCTTGGGCAGCAGCTCCTGCTTGCGCTTGTAGTCGCGTTCGGCGTCCTGCAGCGCCAGGTCGGCGCGGGTGATCTGGGCCTTCATGTTCTGCACGGCGGCGCGCGTGTTCTCGACATCGGCCTTGGCGCGCTCGGCGGCGGCCCGCTGCTGCGCCACCTGGGCCTTCGACGCCTCCAGGTCGGCCTGGGCCTGGGCCAGCCGCGCCTTGATCTGGTCCTGGTCCAGCCGCGCGATGATCTGGCCCGACTTCACTTCGCTGTTGAAGTCGGCCATCAGCTCCTTGATCTGGCCCGAGAGCTGCGAGCCGACCTGCACGGTGGTCACGGCGGTCAGCGTGCCGGTGGTGCTGACCACGCTGACGATCTGGCCCTGCTCGACCTTGGCGAAGCGGTACTGGGCCGCGGTATCGGGGCCCGTATCCAGCCAATAGGCCCCGGTTGCGATGAGCGCCGTCACGGCGACCAGGGCGGGGACGAGAAGCTTTCTGTGCATGGGCGGGCGGTCCTGGCTTCAGGGAAAGGGCCGGATTCACCGATTATACACGGGCTTGCCGGCCGGTTCCTGCGCCCCATTTTAACGACTTGGAGGGTGCCAGGCCGGCCGGGGCTAGCCTGTGCCATCGGCGGTTGCGGAAAGTCCGATAAAGGCGGCTTGGCATGGCTCAAGATTTCATCCTGCCGGTCAAGGACCCGAGGCTCGTGGTCCTGTGGCGCCATCGGCTCGCCGCGCGCAACGGGCGCGCGATGCCGTCGCGCACCGCGATCGATCCCACGGCGATGCCCTCCGTCCTGCCGCCGCCGGATTGGATGCCGGACGCGCGGGAATAGGGCCCACCTGCCGGATCTTGACCTTCCAGTGGCTGGAAGCTATTGAATCCGTTCAGGCATGGCAACGAACCTATTGCTCCGCAAAGTCTTTGCATGGTTGACGGCGTTCGCGCTGGTCGCGGCTCCGGTTGGGTTGCCGATCGGCGCCTTCGCCGCGCCCACGCCGTTGGCCGCCAAGGCCGATTGCGGCGGGGCGTGTCACTGCGATCAAGCCGGCCTCGACTGCCTCGCCGGTGCCACTTGTCCCTCGCCAT
The DNA here is from genome assembly GCA_023266845.1 of Rhodospirillaceae bacterium. Lineage (GTDB taxonomy): Bacteria > Pseudomonadota > Alphaproteobacteria > JAEULC01 > JAEULC01 > JAEULC01. The sequence goes on along the minus strand of JAHFPH010000029.1, from coordinate 19,975 downwards.
GTTCGTTCAACGGCTCTGCCGTCATCGCGCTGGTCGCGCAAGCTTTCATGCCGGAACACGTACCGGCTGCGGCGGCCGTTCAAGGTGAAGCGACCGCGCTGTCGATCCGCCCGCCGCTCCCGCCTCCGCAGCGCTGAATAGTTGCCGGCGCGGCCCGAACGCGGCCGCGATCGCCGGCCGATCACCGTCGATTCAATTCCTAGGGAAGCACGGCTTCGCGCGAAGCCTGCTTCAAGCGCTTTGAGGAGCGGGCGAACGCCATGCAAATCAAATCGGCTGCCATCGCCATCGTCGCCGTCGGGTTCGCCGGCGGAGTCGTCGGATATCATTTGCGCGACGGCGACGCGTCGGCCCTGGCCGAGTAGGATATAGGGGTCGCTTGGATGTTTTCTTGGAGAAGCGGTCATGCCTAAGACAGTCACCAATCCGCGCATGCGGCGCGGCGCCGTTTCGATGCGGGCCACGCTGCCGCTGACAATGCTTGGCGTTGGCGGTTTGCTGTTGGCGCGTGTCGCTATGGCGGCGGACCTGGGTGCTACCGTTGACGACCTATTGGCGCGGGCGCGGCAACTGAGCCCCGACCTAGCTGCGGCGGCTCTCGATACGGAAGCTGCGGTTTCACGCATCGAAGCGGCGGGCGCATTGAGCGATCCGACGGTCCGGTTGATGTCCGACGAGGTCGACCGGACCAGCGGCGGCCGGATCAACAAGTTCTACTACAGCATCGAACAGGAATTTCCAGGGTGGGGTAAACGCGATCTCCGCCGATCCATCGCCTCGGCGGAAGCGGATCAGGTGCGCAGTCGTGAAAAGACCGTGGCCCTTGAGCTGGAAGCAAGGGTCAAAATCGCGTTTGTCCAATATTTCCTGGCCTATCAGTCGATCGGCGTCACAGAGCGCATCCATGGCGTGTTCCACAGCCATGCTCAACTCGCCTCGGCCAGAGTTGCACAGGGGCTTGGGAAGGTTCAGGACGTTCTCCAAGCCGAACTGGAAAAAACTCGTCTGCTCGCCGAAGTCGCTCGACTGCAAGGCGACCGCTCGACGGCGATCGCCCAAATCAACGCGTTGCTTGCGCGACCGAGAGGCGAGCCTCTGGCGGACCCAATTGCCCTAACTGCCGTGCCTCCGGTTGAAAACCTGAACAATGAAAACCTCTTGGAAAGGGCGCGGCAGGCCAACCCGATGATCGCGATGAGTGCGGCCGAGATCGCCGCTGCAAGGGACGGCCGACGGCTCGCGGACAAGGGATGGTACCCGGATGTCACCGTCAGCGTCGGCGGCATCGACCGCGACAATGGCCCGCCCGGCTATACGGCCGCGATCGGGCTGAAGGTGCCACTGCAATGGGGTGTGCGCGATGCGCAGATTCGCGAGGCAGCAGCGAAGGCCGCCGCAGCGGACTCTCGGCGGCAAGCTGCCGTCTTGCGGCTCCAAGGCGAGATTGAGGAGGCGCTTGCGGGGCTTCGGGCCGCGCGCCAGGTCGAGGAAATCCTCGCGGGCAAGTTGCTTCCTCAAGCTGAACTGACATACCGCGCGGCGCTCGCGAGCTACGAACGAGGGGCAGGCGAACTCTCCAATGTGTTTGAACTGGAGCATCAGCGCCGGCGAATACAACTCGACATCCTGAAGGCCCAGGTCGAGCAGAGGAAATCGCTCGCGGCACTGGAGCGCGCGCTTGGAGGAAGCCCATGAAGCCGGCATCCGTAACTGCCCTAGCCCTGACGCTTGCTATCGCCGCGGGCGGCGGCGGGTATTTGCTCGGACAGAAACAGGGAACATCGCCGATCGCCACGCTATCGGACAAAGCACCGCCGCCGGCGCTCACCGGTAACGTGGCAAGTAAAGAGCAGCCCGGCCAGACGACGCCTGAACCGAACAAACCTACGGGGCAGGACTCCGGCTCCAAGAAGATACGATTCTATCGGAACCCGATGGGTCTGCCCGACACGTCGCCAACGCCCAAGAAGGATTCGATGGGGATGGACTACATCGCCGTTTACGAGGGCGAGGACCAGGACGAAGGCGGGACCGTCAAGGTCAGTCTCGACAAAGTGCAGAAGCTGGGGGTTCGCACCGAGGCCGCCGCGATGCGCAAGTTGGAACGAGTCGTACGCGCAACCGGCTCGGTGCAGGTTGACGAACGGCGTCAGCAAATCGTTTCAACGCGGTTCGAAGGCTGGATCGAACGCCTGCATGTCAATACGACGGGCCAAGCGGTCAAGCGCGGCGAGCCCCTGATGGAGGTATACAGCCCCGAACTCGTGCTGGCTCAGCAGGAGTATGTCGCCGCGATCACGGCATTGCGGCAGATCGACGCGGCCGATTCCGACTTGCGCAGCTCGGTCGGGCATATCGCGGCGGCGTCTTTGCAAAAGCTTGGCAACCTGGCGGTTCCCGAAAGCTTCATCTCGACTCTGAAGCGCGACGGCACGGTACGTCGTTCAGTGACGATTCCGGCGCCAGTCGGCGGCGTCGTCCTGAAGAAGAACGTGATTCAAGGCGCAAGATTCATGCCGGGCGACCCGCTGTTCGAGATCGTCGACTTGTCCAACGTCTGGCTTGTCGCCGATGTGTTCGAACAGGATTTGCGCCTGATTCGTGATGGACAGGCCGCTCAGATCACCGTCAATAGTTTTCCTGGCGTCACGTTCCACGGCACGGTCGGCTTCATTTATCCTGCGGTTGCTCGCGAAACGCGGACCGGCCGGGTCCGCATCGAAGTGCCCAACCCGGACGGCCGCCTTAGGGCCGACATGTACGCGACGGTGGAAATTTCCACTGAGATCGGCACCGCCGAGGTCGTCACCGTGCCGGCTTCGGCGGTCCTGGACAGCGGAATGCGCCAAGCGGTCTTGGTCGAACGCGGCGAGGGGCGATACGAGCCACGGGCCGTCAAGGTCGGTGCAAGGAGCGACAACCATGTAGAAATTCTCGATGGTCTGAAGGCCGATGAAAAGGTCGTTATCAGCGCCAACTTTCTGATCGACGCAGAAAGCAACCTCAGAGCCGCGCTGAGCGCTTTCACGCAACCTGGACCAAATCAGGAAAACGAAGCCAAAAGCCAGAATACTCGGCCCGAGAGCAAGCCGTGATCGCAGCCGTCATTCGGTGGTCCGCCAGGAACATCTTCCTTGTCCTACTGGCCACGGTATTCGTCGTGGGAGCGGGAATATTGGCGATGACACGCATCCCGCTTGACGCGATTCCCGACCTTTCGGATACACAAGTCATCGTCTACACCGAATATTCCGGCCAAGCGCCGCAGGTCGTGGAGGATCAGATAACGTATCCTCTGACCACGGCGATGCTCAGCGTCCCGCGTTCGCGTGCGGTGCGCGGTTTTTCATTCTTCGGCGCGTCGTTCGTGTACATCATCTTCGAGGACGGCGTCGATATCTATTGGGCGCGCAGCCGAATCTTGGAATATCTGAACTTTGCCGCCAAGCGATTGCCGTCCGGCGTCACGCCAACCCTTGGCCCGGACGCAACGGGCGTCGGTTGGGTGTATCAGTATGTCGTGACCGGCGCGCAGCGATCGCTCGCGGAGTTGAGGACGCAGCAAGATTGGCACGTACGATATGCGGTGGCGAAGGCCGACGGAGTGGCCGAGGTCGCCAGCGTCGGCGGCTTCGTCAAGCAATACCAAGTAGTCGTCGACCCACGCAAACTCCAAGCCTATGGCATCACGCTTGCCAAGCTCAGAGAGGCGATTCGGTTGAGCAACGCCGATGTCGGCGGGCGCGTCGTCGAGCTATCCGAGACCGAATTCGTGGTTCGCGGTCGCGGCTATCTTCGCGGACCGCGCGACATCGAGGAAATCGTTTTGAAGTCGGAGCGCGGTACGCCGGTCCTGGTGCGCGACGTGGCCCGGGTGGAGATCGGGCCGGATGAACGCCGCGGATTGACCGAGCTGAATGGCGAAGGCGAGGTCGTGAGCGGCATAGCCTTGCAGCGCTTCGGCATGAACGCGCTCGATGTCATTCAAAGCGTCAAGGATCGGATCAATGAAATCGCATCCAGCCTTCCGGAAGGGGTATCGATCCAAACCGTTTATGACCGATCCGAGCTGATCTATCGCGCCATCGACACGCTGCGCAAGACCCTGATCGAGGAAAGCGCGATCGTCGCGGCGGTCTGCATTATCTTCCTGCTCCACCTCCGCAGCGCCCTTGTCGCCATTCTGATGCTTCCGGTCGGCGTGCTGATCGCCATCGCCGTGATGCAGGCCCTGGGGGTGAGCTCGAACATCATGAGCCTGGGCGGCATTGCCATTGCCGTCGGGGCCATGGTGGATGCCGCGATCGTCATGATCGAAAACGCGCACAAGCACCTCGAGCGCGCCAAGCCCGGGACTCCGCGCGTTCAAGTTCTAGTCGACGCGGCTTGCCAGGTTGGCGGCCCGTTGTTCTTCAGCCTGCTTATCATTTCGGTGTCGCTAACGCCGATCTTCACGCTGGAATCGCAGGAAGGCCGCTTATTCAAGCCGCTCGCCTTTACCCAAACTCTTTCAATGGCGGCGGCGGCGTTTCTCTCGGTCACGCTCGTGCCGGTGCTCATGGTTCTGTTCATTCGGGGAAAGATCATCGCCGAGCATCGCAATCCATTGAACCGTTTCTTGATTTGGATATATCGTCCGGTCATCAAAGGGGTGCTCCGCGCCAAGAGCCTGACCGTGCTGATCGCAGTGGTTATCCTATCGGCATCGTTTTACCCGGCGAGCCGGCTCGGCACCGAGTTCATGCCGAACCTAAACGAGGGCACGCTGTTCTACATGCCGACGACACTGCCGGGTTTGTCGATCACGAAAGCCGCGGAGATGCTTCAGACGCAGGACAAGATCATCAAGAGCTTTCCCGAGGTCGCGTCCGTCTTCGGCAAGGCGGGACGCGCCAACACGGCGACCGACCCCGCGCCGACGGAAATGTTCGAGACGGTGATCAATCTGAAGCCCGAAGCCGAGTGGCGCCGCGGCATGACGGTGGACAAGCTGATCTCCGAGATGGACAAGTCGCTTCAGTTGCCCGGGGTCAGCAACGCCTGGACCATGCCGATCAAGGCGCGCATAGATATGCTGGCCACCGGTATCCGCACGCCGATCGGCATCAAGGTCTATGGCAAGGACCTTGGCGAGATCGAGAAACTGGCCCGGCAGATCGAAGCGGTGCTGCGTGCCGTGCCTGGCACGACCAGCGCGTTCGCCGAGCGCATCAACGGCGGCTACTATCTCAATATCGAACCGAGGAGATCCGATCTGGCCCGTTACGGCCTGACCATCGGCGATCTGCAAGACGCGATCGGCACGGCGCTTGGAGGAGAGACCGTCACGACCGCCGTTGAAGGACGCGAGCGTTTCGCCGTCAACATCCGCTACCCGCGCGATCTCCGCAGCGATCCGCAGGCCATCGC
>JAHFPH010000029.1:0-14466 GCA_023266845.1 Rhodospirillaceae bacterium | reverse complement strand
AAGAGGGTCGCCCGCCGAACCAAGTCGACCTCTACGCGGCGATCATGGAAGGCGCGGTCAACCGCGTGCGACCGAAGATGATGACCGTCACCGCCATAATGGCCGGGCTTCTTCCCATCTTATGGACCAGCGGCACCGGGTCCGAGGTGATGCAGCGCATCGCCGTGCCGATGATCGGCGGCATGATGTCGTCCACCGTACTGACGCTGGTCGTGATTCCGGCGATCTATGCGCTGGTGATCGGCGTGCGGACGAGAAGCCGCGGCGGCTGAGGCAAATCGCTCAGAGATGCACCAGCGTCGGCAGGTGCACCACGGTCGGCGCGACCCAGCCAAGCGCGCCCAAAACCACGCCCGCGGCGCACAGGGCGCCGCTCGCGAACGCCAGCCAGGTGACCCCGGTGATGATCGTGGCCGAGGCCAGCACGATGGCGATTTGGAACGCGGCCGAGGACAGTTCAAACAAGTGATAGGCGGCCATCGCGCGGTCGCGCAGCTTTTCCTGAAGCTGCGCGCGGGCCATCAGCTCCTGGCGGCCTTCCTGGGTGGCGGGTTCGCTGTCGTAGCGCGCGATCGTGTCGCGCCACTGCCCAAGCTGCTTCTTGCGCGCCTCGGCCAGGGCCGGCGGCAGGCTTGCGGCGGCCGCGTCCAAATCCATCGCGTCGGCGGCGGCGCGCAGGGCGGTCTGGCGGATGGTCTTGGCCTGGAAGAACTGCCACAGGTTTGTGGCGTCGATGTTGTGGAACAGGGCCGCGGTCTGCGCGCTCTTGGCGCCGGTCTCGGCGATCGCCAGCAGCGCGGCCAGCACCGCGATGAAAATCGCGATCCGCTTGTTGCCGCCACTGCTGCCGCTGTCGGCGTGATGTTCTTGGCTCATGGAAGTTGATCGTCCGGCGTGGAAATGGTCATGCGGGAAGCGTGGTGGAGCTGAGCGGGATCGAACCGCTGACCTCCTCATTGCGAACGAGGCGCTCTCCCAACTGAGCTACAGCCCCACGTTTCCGCGCTGATCGCCTTGGCAGTCGCGCCATTCAGGCGGCCGGCCAGCAAGGCGGCGCGGATAATGGGTAGGGGGCGGGCGGGTGTCAAGGCGCGGCGGGCCTGGATTTCAAGGCCGTTTCGCCCGCTATCCGGCCGGCCGCCGCGCCTTGCGTAGGGGCGGTGCCGCCGCTAGGGTAGCGCGCCTCGAAACGCTATCCCTGCGGCGGAAAACCCATGAACTCGCTGCTCTATCTGGTCGATACGGTCATCCATGTTTACATCTGGCTGCTGATCGCTTCGGCGATTCTCAGCTGGCTGGTCGCGTTCAACGTGGTGAACCCGCATAACCGCCTGATCGGCACGGTCGGCGAGTTTCTGTATCGCGTCACCGAGCCGGCCCTGGCGCCAATCCGCCGGTTCATGCCCAATCTCGGCGGTATCGACCTGTCGCCCGTCATCGTGATCCTGCTGCTGATCTTTCTGCGCAACCTGCTGTTCGAATACTGGCCGCGCTAAGGCCGTTCCGCTCCCTCTTATGCCGATCGCGCCCGCTTCGTCGCCGCTTCTGCCGTTCACGCATGGCGTGCGCCTCAGCGTGCGGCTGACGCCCAAGGCTTCGTTCGAGCGCCTGGGCGGCGTGGCGATGGACGCCGCCGGGCGGCCGGCGCTCAAGGCCTGGGTGTCGGCCGCGCCCGAGGATGGCAAGGCCAACGCGGCGCTGATCCGGCTGCTGGCGAAGAAAAGCGGCTTGCCGAAATCGTTCTTCAGCATCGCGCAAGGGCACGCGCAGCGCAGCAAGGTGATCGAGGTCGCGGGCGATCCGGCTGAATTGTCGCGCCGCCTGTCGGCGCTGCTGGGAGAAGGCGCGTGAGCGCGCGCGTGATCGACGGCAAGGACGCGGCGCGGGCGTCGAACGCGCGCGTCGCGGCGGCGCTGGCGGAGCTGAAATCGACGCACGGCCTGGTGCCGGGGCTTACCGTGGTGTTGGTGGGCGACAATCCGGCCAGCAAGGTCTATGTCGCCAACAAGAAGCGCGAGGCTAGGGCCGCCGGCTTCAATTCCACCGCGCATCGCCTGCCCGCGACCGCGTCCCAAGCCGAGGTGCTGGCGACGGTCGGACGCCTCAACGCCGACAAATCGGTGCACGGGATTCTGGTGCAACTGCCGTTGCCCAGGCAGATGGACGCGCAGGCCGTGATCGCGGCGCTGGACCCGGCCAAGGACGTGGATGGATTCCACGCCGTCAACACCGGCCTGCTGTGGGGCGCGGGCGGCGGGCTGGTGCCGTGCACGCCGCAGGGCTGCATGCTGCTGCTGCGGCGCGCGACCGACAAAATCGCCGGATCGCACGCCGTGGTGCTGGGGCGCTCGAGCATCGTCGGCAAGCCGCTAGCGGCGCTGCTGCTGGGCGCGGACTGCACCGTGACGGTGGCGCATTCCAAGACGCGCGACCTGCCCGCGGTGTGCCGCCAGGCCGATATCCTGATCGCCGCGGTGGGGCGGCCCGAAATGGTGCGCGGCGGTTGGGTGAAGCCGGGCGCGGTGGTGATCGACGTGGGCATCAACCGCAAGGCCGACGGCAAGCTGGTCGGCGACGTGGCGTTCGCCGAGGCCGCCGAGGTCGCGGGCGCGATCACGCCGGTGCCCGGCGGGGTGGGGCCGATGACCATCGCCTGCCTGCTGCGCAACACGCTGATCGCGGCGTGCCGGCAGGCCGGCCTGCCCGCGCCGGCGCTTTAAGCCGGACCGGGCCTGTCCCGCTTTCCCGGAAGCGGGCGACCGGCGATAATCGCGCCATGTTGATGGGCAGCATAACCGGGCTGGTTCTTGCGCTGGCCGCCTTCGTCGGCGGGCATTTCCTGTTCGCCGGCACGCCGTTGCGCAAGACCATGGTCGATCTGGTGGGCGGCGAGCCCCGCTTCCGCCTGGTGTTCTCGCTGTTCTCGGCGGTGACGCTGATCTGGGTGGTGATGGCCTTTGGCCGCGCGCCGTTCCAGCCGCTATGGGCCGACACGGCGCTGCTGCGCCTGGTTCCGGTCCTGGTCATGCCCTTTGCCTGCATCCTGCTTGTGGCGGGCCTGTCCACGCCCAACACCACCGCCGTCGGCGGCGAGCGCGTGGCCGATCTGCCCGATCCCGTGCCCGGCGTCATGAAAATCACGCGCCATCCCTTCCTGTGGGGGGTGGCGCTATGGGCGCTGTCGCATCTCCTGGCCAACGGCGACATGGCGAGCGTTCTGTTGTTCGGCGGCATGGCGGCGCTGGCCTTGGGCGGCATGGCCTCGATCGACGCCAAGGTGGCGCGACGCCTGGGCGCGGCTTGGGGGCCGATCGCGATGCGCAGTTCGGCCGTTCCCTTCGCCGCGATCATCGGCGGCCGCGCCAAGCTTAGTTTCGCCGATATCGGCTGGGCGCGCGTGGCCGGCGGCATCGCGCTTTACGTGGCGCTGCTGCTGGCGCATCCCTGGATCAGCGGCAAGCCGGTTTTCCTTTAGGGGGAGACATCGTCATGAGCGCGGATGCGAACTGCATATTCTGCAAGATCGTGGCCGGGACGATCCCCTGCTTCAAGCTCTACGAGGACGCCGACACCATCGCCTTCATGGATATCAACCCGGGCAACGACGGGCACGCGCTCGCGATTCCCAAGGCGCATCACGCCGATTTCTTCGCCATGCCGCCCGCGCTCTTGGGCGCGGTTTCGCGCACCGCGCAGCGCGTGGCGGTGGCGGTGCAGAAGGCGCTCAATCCCGACGGCATCAACCTGGTCCAGGCCAACGGCAAGGGCGCCGAGCAGTCGGTGTTCCATTTCCACCTGCACGTGCTGCCGCGGCGCATTGGCGACGAGCTGAAGATGAATTGGGGCCATAAGCCCGGCGACATGGCGCGCGTCAAGGCGAATTTCGAGAAGATCAAGGCGGCGATATAGCGCCCGTACCTACGCCAGGCGCCCATATTTGCGCATGACTTCTTGCAGGCGGTCCAGCGGCAGGGCGTGCACCGTGCGGCCCATCAGGATTTCGCGGCTTCGGCGGTTTGCAGCCTGATCCATTCCGGCTTGAGCGGCACGAGCCGCGCGCCGTCGGCGTTGAACGCGCCGCCCTCCGCCGCGGCCTTGTCCACCATCTCCAGCCGCAACAGCGCCAGCCCCATGCCGTCCGCCGCCGAGCGCATCTCGCCGGCTTCGTCGGAGCCCAGATTGACGATCGCGCCGGGCGCGGGCGCGGGTCCCTCGATGCGCACCGGCAGCAGGCGCTTCCTGACCAGGCCGCGATACTTCGTGCGCGCAGTCAATTCCTGGCCGACATAGCAACCCTTCTTCCAATCCACGCCGTTCAACTCGTCGAAGCCGTTTTCCAGCAGCAAGGATTTGTCCACCACCAGGTCGCGGCTGCCGTCGGGCATCCCGAAGGTCAGGCGCAGCGTTTCGTAGTCCGCGTGACGCCCGGGGTCGAACCCGGCGCCGCCCAGCGTCGCGCCCAGCGTATCGCGCGGCAGAATGGCGCGCGCGCCCATCGCCGCGAGGCGCGGATCGGCGAACGCGCTGCCGCCAGAAAAATCCCTCGCCGCGCCCGGCTCGCGGCCGAGGCCCAGCGCCGCCAGGGCGTCCGCGCCCGGCATCGCGGCCACCGCCATGCGCCCGGTCCAATCGCCCAGCGTCACGTTCGAGCGCAGCTTGTACATTTTCAGGCGCTTGATCAGGTCGTCGCGCCGCGCCGCCTCGCAATCCAGCGCCAGCACGCCGCCGATCTCGGCGATGAAGAAATCGTGCAGGTACCGCCCCTGCGCCGTCAGCAGCGCCGCGTAAATGGCGCGGGCGGGCGACACGCGCAGCACGTCGTTCGAGATCAGTCCCTGCAGGAACGTCCGCGCGTCGGGGCCGGAAACCGCCAGCACCCCGCGTTCGTTCAGCTCCACATAGGTCTTGGCGGCCATCTGTCCTGCCTCGATGCCCATTGCTTTCCTTAATATATACCTTGTGCGGCGGCTTCGGCTTGGCAAGTACAGGCCCCGCCCGTATAACCGCCCGCGATGCGGCTGCTGTTCATCACCGCTACGCGGGTCGGCGACGCCGTTCTGACCACGGGGCTTTTGGAGCATTTGCGCCGCGCGCATCCCGGTATCGCGGCGACGGTGGTCTGCGGCGCGCCCGCCGCGCCCCTGTTCCGCTCGCTGCCCGGGCTGGAAGCGCTGATCGCGCTCAACAAACGCCCCTATGGCCTGCACTACCTGTCGCTATGGCAGCGATTGGCCGCGCGGCGCTGGGACATCGTGGCCGATCTGCGCCGCACCCCGGTTCCGTATCTGCTGCTGAAGAGCAGACATTTCCGCGCCCCGCATCCGGTCGAGGGCCGCCACCGCGTGGCCGAGATCGCCGAGGCGTTGCAGTTGCGCGACCCGCCCGCGCCCTGCCTGTGGCTCGGCGACAAGGATCGCGCCGAGGCCGCGCGGCTGGTTCCGTTCGGGCCGCCGGTGCTGGCGATAGGCCCGGCGGCGAACTGGGTCGGAAAGCAATGGCGCGCCGAACGCTTCGCGGAGCTCGTCGCGCGCCTGACCGCGCCGGGCGGGATTTTGCCGGGCGCGCGCGTCGCCGTGCTGGCGGCGGCGAGCGAGCGCGAACAATGCCGGCCGCTGCTCGACTCGTTGCCGGCGGAGCGGCGCATCGATCTGGTTGGCGCGGTCGACCTGCCCGCGGCGGCGGCCTGCCTGCAACGCGCTGCCATGTTCGTCGGCAACGATTCCGGCCTGATGCATCTGGCGGCGGCCGCCGGCGTGCCGACGCTCGGCCTGTTCGGCCCCAGCCCGGAATACCGCTATGCGCCCTGGGGCGCGCATACCGCCGTGGCGCGCACGCGCGAAAGCTATAAGGAGCTGGTGACCGCGCCCGGCTTCGACCATCGCACGACCGGCTCGTTGATGGACGGGCTGTCCGTCGATACGGCCGTCGCCGCCGCGGAGGGCTTGTGGAAACGCATGCAGGGGAAGGCGGCATGAACGCGCAAATCTCAGCACTGATCTGCGCGCATAACGAAGAGACGCGCATCGCCGACTGCCTGGAGCGGCTCAGTTTCGCGGACGAGGTCGTCGTGGTGCTGGACCGTTGCACCGACCGCACCGAGGAAATCGCGCGGCGCTTCACCGACCGCCTGCTGAAAGGCGCCTGGGACAACGAAGGCGACCGGCGCAACGCGGGCATCGCGTTTTGCCGCGGCCCCTGGGTGCTGGAGGTGGACGCCGACGAGCGCGTGGGCGAGGCGCTGGCGCGCGAGATCGCGGACGCCGCGCGCGGGTCGTCCTTCGACTGGCACGAGATTCCGGTCGACAACTACATCGGCCAGCGCCTCGTGCGCCACGGCTGGGGTGCGTCGTTCGGCCGGTCGGCCTATGCCGGGTTGTTCAAAAAAGGAGCGAAGATTTGGGGCCGCGAGCGTGTACATCCCAAGCTTGCATTCAAGGGCAGCAAGGGACCGCGCCTGGAAAATCCGATCCAGCATTACGTCGACCGCGACATCGCCGACATGATCGGGCGCCTCAACCGCTATACCAGCCTGCGCGCGATGGACCTTCGCGCGTCGGGCGATCCCGGCAGCTTCGCGCATAACGTCCGGCGCATCTTCTCGCGCTTCTGGAAATGCTACGTTGCGCGCAAGGGCTACCGCGAGGGTGGCTACGGGTTCCTGATCGCGCTGTGCGCCGCGCTCTATCCGATCCTGTCCTATCTGAAGGCAACGCTAGAGAAGGACCCACCATAGTGGCGCGCATCGTCATGGCGGATGACGGCATCACCTTCGACGGCGCCGCGATGCGCGCGCGGCCGATGGGCGGGGCCGAATCCGCGTTCGTCAATCTGGCCGAGGCCCTGGCCGCGCGCGGGCACGGAGTGACGGCGTGCAACAACTGTCCCAATCCCGGCGTACATTTCGGCGTGGAGTGGCGCAGCATCGAGCGGGGATTTCCCGATTCCGCCGATCTTTACATTGCCAATCGCGGCGACAAGCTGATCCTCGCCATGCGGCGCCGAGCGCGGCGCAGCGTGTTCTGGGTGCACAATCCGGCGCGCTATCTGCTGAAGCTGCGCTATCTGTGGAAGCTCGCCTGGCAGCGCCCGGCGATGGTGTTCGCGGGGCCGTCGCATGCCGCCACATATCCCGCCTGGGCGCCAGGCGGTTCGCGCGTCGCCATCGCGCTGGGTGTCGACGATGTTTTCCTGAAATCGCGCCCGGCCGCGAGCCCGCCGCCGCCGCGCGCGATCTTCACCTCGAACCCGCTGCGCGGCCTTGCCTGGCTGCTCGAGCTGTGGGCCGGGCGCATCCATCCGGGAATGCCCACGGCCGAACTGCATGTCTTTTCCGGCCCCGCCACCTATGGCGCGGTCGGCGCGGCCAAGCAGGCCGCCATGCGGGCCGTGCTGGAGCGCGCGCGGACCTTGAGCGATTGCGGCGTGGTACTGCGCGAGCCGGTGGCGAAGCCGGTGCTGGCCGACGAGCTCAGCCGCTCGCGCGTCATGCTCTATCGCGGCGACCCGGGCGAGACGTTCTGCCTGTCCGTGGCCGAGGCGCAGGCGCTCGGCGTGCCCGCCGTGGTGCAGAAGATCGGCGCCACGCCCGAGCGCGTGATCGACGGCGCGACCGGCTTCGTCGCCGGCGACGACAACGAATTCGCGCTCAGCGCCGTGCGGCTTTTGGCCGACGACGCGCTGTGGCAGGCGCAGCATCGCGCGGCGCTCGATCGCCAGCGTTCCTGGGGCTGGCCGCAGGCGGCGGCGGCGTTCGAGAAGCTGATCCCGTGACGCGCGTGCTGCAGCTCATGGCCGGCGCCCCGCAAGGCGGGGCCGAGGCGTTCTTCGAGCGGCTGGTGCTGGCCTTGCGCCGCGCCGGGATCGAGCAGCGCGCGATCATCCGCCGCGACGGACGCCGCGCCGCCGCCCTGCGCGCGGGCGGCGTGGACCCGGTCGAGCTTGCGTTCGGCGGCTGGTTCGATTTCACCACTCGGCCGGCGATCCGGCGCGAGATCGCGGAGTTTCTTCCGCAAGTCGTGCTGACATGGATGAACCGCGCCTCGGCGCTGTGTCCGAAGCCGCGCGACGACGCTCTCTTCGTGCATGTCGGGCGGCTGGGCGGGTACTACGATCTGAAATACTACCGGCGCTGCCATCACCTGATCGCCAACACGCGCGGCATTCTCGACTACATCCTGGCCCAGGGCTGGCCCAAAGCGAATGCGCAGTACCTGCCGAATTTCGTGGACGCGATGCGCGGCGCGCCGGTGCCGCGCGCCAATCTGGACACGCCGGCGGATGCGCCGTTGCTGCTGGCGCTGGGCCGGCTGCACCGCAACAAGGCGTTCGACGTGCTGCTGCAGGCGCTGGCCAACGTGCCGGCGGCGGTACTGTGGCTGGCCGGCGCCGGCCCGGAAGAGGCGGCGCTCAAGCGCCTGGCGCGGGAATTGGGCGTGACGCCGCGCGTGCGCTTCCTCGGCTGGCGCGCCGATGTGGGGGCGTTGCTGGCGGCGTGCGATCTGTTCGTCTGCCCCTCGCGCCACGAGCCGCTGGGCAATGCGGTGATCGAGGCCTGGTCCGCCGGCAAGCCGGTGGTGGCGGCGCGCGCGCCGGGCCCCGCCGCGCTGATCCGCGACGGCGAGACCGGGTTGCTGGCGCCGGTCGACGACGCGGGCGCGCTTGCCGCCGCGATCAAGCGCGTGCTGGCCGACCGGCAGCTCGGCGCGCGCATCGCGGCCAACGGACGCAGCGCCTACGAGGCCGAATTCAGCGAAACCAAGGTCGTCGCGCAATACGTCGATTTCCTGGCGCGCGTCGCGGCGGGGGCTTGAGCGACGATGTGCGGCATCGCGGGCGTGATGACGGCGAGTGGTGCTGCGGTCGACGCGGCGATTCTTGATCGATTGGCGAACTCATTGGCGCATCGCGGGCCGGACGGGCGCGGGCGCTACGTCGCCGGCGCGACGGGCATGATCCAGAACCGCCTGGCCATCATCGATCTCAATACCGGCGACCAGCCCTTGCACGAGCCGGGCGGCGCGTCGCTGGTCGCCAACGGCGAGATCTACAACTACGTCGAGCTGCGCGCGGCGATGGCCGGCACGATTTTCGCCACGCAGTCCGATTGCGAGCCGCCGCTGTTCCTGTATCGCCGCCACGGGCTGGACTACGCGAAGCACCTGCGCGGCATGTACGCCATCGCGATTCACGACCGCGCGCAAGGCATTCTGGTGCTGTCGCGCGATCCGTTCGGCATCAAGCCGCTGTACTATGCCGAAACCGACAAGGGTTTCGCCTTCGCCAGCGAGGCTCAGGCGCTCATCGCCGCCGGGTGGGTGAACGCGGAAGTCGATCCGGCGAAACGCGACGAGCTGCTGCAGCTTCAGTTCACGACAGGCGCCGACACGATTTTTCGGGGCGTCAAGCGCCTGCTGCCTGGCGAAACCATCGCGGTAAAGGACGGGCGCGTCGTCGAGCGCCGCCACTTGCCGGCGCTGCCAGAGGAAGCCATCGCGGGCGCGCCCCAGGCGATCGACGAAGAAGCAGCACTCGCGCGGCTCGACGCGGTCTGGGAGGAGAGTGTCCGCCTGCATCAGCGTTCGGACGTGCCCTATGCGATGTTCCTGTCGGGCGGCATCGATTCCTCGGCCGTGTTGGCGATGATGGCGCGGCTCAATCCGCTTCCCGTCACCGCTTTCACCGCGTACTTCCCCGGCACCGCGGCGCGCGACGAGCGCGAATTCGCGCAAGCCACGGTCGCGGCCACCGGCGCGCGCCATGTCGAGGTGCCGTTCGCGGAGGAGGATTTCTGGACGCTGCTGCCCCAGGCCGCGGCGGCGATGGACGATCCCGCCGCCGATTACGCCATCCTGCCCAGCTTCAAGCTGGCGCGCGAGGCGGCGCGCGAGTTCAAGGTGGTGCTGTCGGGCGAGGGTGGCGACGAGCTGTTCGCGGGCTATGGCCGATACCGCGACGCGATGAAGCCCTGGTGGCGGTTCGGCAAGCGTATGCGGCGGCGCGGCGTGTTCGACGGTCTGGGTGTGCTGCGCCAGGCACCCGAGCATTGGCGCGACGGCATCGCCGCGGCCGAACGCGCGGCGGAACAACCGGGCCGCACGCGGTTGCAGGTGGCGCAGGCCACGGATTGCGTGGACTGGCTGCCGAACGACCTGCTCACCAAGCTCGACCGCTGCCTGATGGCGCACGCGCTCGAGGGTCGCACGCCGTTCCTCGATCCCGAGGTCGCGCGTTTCGCTTTCCTGCTGCCGGACGCGCTCAAAGTACGAAACGACCTGGGCAAAGCCTTACTGCGGCGCTGGGTGGACGCGAAAATCCCCTCGGCCCAGGCCTTCGCGCGCAAGCGCGGCTTCACCGTGCCGGTGGCGGAATGGATCGGCCGGCGCGGGCGCGAACTGGGAGAGCTGGTGGCGGCCCAGCCCGCGATCGAGGAGATCGCCATCCCCGGCGCGGTGCGCGCGATCTTCGCCGACCCGAAGGGACGCGCCGGATTCGCCTGTTGGGTGCTGCTGTTCTACGCGCTGTGGCACATCAGGCATATCGAGGGCAAGAAACCCGCGGGCGGCGTGTTCGAGGCGCTCCAGGCCTAACCGCAGGGCGTCGGGCCTTTCAGCGCGGCGTTGGCGGCGGGGAAATAGCGCAGCACGATGCGGCGCGGAAAGGCGCGGCGCTTGAACGTCTCGTACTCGTAGGACGGCACGCGCGGATCGAAGAAGTCCTTATTGGTGTTGAGCG
Organism: Rhodospirillaceae bacterium; assembly: GCA_023266845.1. Taxonomy (GTDB): domain Bacteria; phylum Pseudomonadota; class Alphaproteobacteria; order JAEULC01; family JAEULC01; genus JAEULC01. Next base: position 3,735 of record JAHFPH010000029.1, on the reverse strand, counting down.
TCATCGCCGCGCCGGTGAAATCCATGAAGGTCAGATGCACCGCCGTGGCGCCGGAATTCCATTGCCGCTCGGCCAGCCTAGGGGTGCCGCGCTGCCGGTCGCAGGCGATCTCGGGCTTGCCCAGCGCCTCGGTCAGCGCGCGGTCGATCGCGGCGAAGTTCTTGGGCACCGCGCCGGCGTCGCGGCGCTCCAGCAGGATCTGCTCCAGCCGGTCCTCGGCGTCGAATTGGTAGAGCGCGTTCACCGCCACGCCGCCGACCACAACCCCCTTCACGAACAGCTTGGCCTGGCCGATGCCGTAATCGATCGGCGGGTCGAGGCGCAGCGCCGTGTCGCCAAGGGAAGCGGCCAGCTCGCGGTCGGTCATGCCCCATCTCGCCTTGGCCCACTCCGGCAGCTCGGCGGCGTGGGCGGCAAAGAATATGAAAACCACCAAGGCAACGAGGCACCAAGAAACGCTTTGCGCGGCTCTTGGGCCGCGCATGCTTGTCCTCTCTTGGTGTCTTTGTGTCTTGGTGGTTCCTTTTTTCATGCCGCCTGGACAGCGCGCTTCTGCTTCACGCTGTCGGATTTGAGCTGTCCGCAGGCCGCCAGGATGTCGCGTCCGCGCGGCGTGCGCACGGGACTGGCGTAGCCCGCGTCGTTGACGATGCGCGCGAACTTGCCGATCGCCTCGTCGGTCGAGCATTCGAACGGCGCGCCGGGCCAGGGGTTGAACGGAATCAGGTTCACCTTGGCCGGAATGCCGCGGATCAGGCGCACGAGTTCCCTGGCGTCGGCCTCGCTGTCGTTCACGCCTCTGAGCATGATGTATTCGAAGGTGATGCGTCGCGCGTTCTTGGCGCCGGGATAGGCGCGGCAGGCCTGAAGCAGCTCCTTGATCGGGTATTTGCGGTTCAGCGGCACGATGCGGTCGCGGATCTCGTCGTTGACCGCGTGCAGGCTGACGGCCAGGCGCACGCCCAGCTCCTCGCCGCAGCGCTTGATCATCGGCGCCACGCCGGCGGTCGACAGCGTGATGCGCCGGCGCGAAATGGCGATGCCCTCGCCGTCCATCGCGATCTTCAGCGCCTTGGCGACGTTGTCGTAGTTGTAAAGCGGCTCGCCCATGCCCATCATGACGATGTTGCTGAGCATGCGGCCCTCGGGCGGCGAGGGCCATTCGCCGAGCTCGTCGCGCGCCAGCATCACCTGGCCCACGATTTCGCCGGCCGACAGGTTGCGCACTAGGCGCTGCGTGCCGGTGTGGCAGAAACGGCAGGTCAGCGTACAGCCCACCTGGCTCGACACGCACAAGGCGCCCCGGTCTTCCTCGGGGATGTGCACGCATTCCACTTCCTGGCCGTCGTGCATCTTCAGCAGCCATTTCCTCGTGCCGTCGAGCGATTTCTGGGCGCGCGACACGGCGGGACGCGATACGGCGAAGCGTTCGGCCAGCACCGCCCGCAAATCCTTCGAGAGCGTGGACATGCGCGCGAAATCCGTGGCGCCGCGATGATAGATCCAGTGCCAGACCTGGGACGCGCGGAAGCGCGGCTGGCCGAGCTTCACCAGCGCGTCCTCCAGCTCCTGGCGGCTCAAGCCCACCAGCTCGATGCGCCCGTCGGCCCGGGCATTGCCGGGCGCGGCCATCTGGGCGTGTTTCTCGGCGCTCATGGCCATAAGATATAGGGATTCGTTTCGCCCGCCGCTAGCGCTGTCGTGTTTTGTCGAGGGATATCCGCTTGCCGGCCCGGCGCACCACCACGTCGCCGAACACGGGCAGGGGCTTGGGCGTCGCGGGTCCGCCCGGCGCCATGGGCCGTTCGGCGAAGCGGCCCAGAGTCAGCAGCCGGTCGTACATCACGATGGCGCCGGCGACCGACAGGTTGACGCAAAGCCGCGTGGGAATTTTCAACAGATGGTCGCAGCACTTCACCATGCCGTCGGACAGCGAGCCGCGCTCCGGCCCCAGCACATAGGCCGCGCAGCGCGGATGGCGGAAGCTCGGCAACTCGACCGCGTCGTCGCGGAACTCCACCCCAACCAGCGCGCAAGCCCGGGGCAGGCGCAACGCGGCAAGGTCGGAAAAGTCGTAATACGGCACCGAGCTCTGCATGTCGGTGGTGTCGGATTTCGCCTTCAGGTAGTCGGCCGCCACGGTGAACACGAAACTGGCGCCGAAGGCGTGCGCCGAGCGGAACAGCGCGCCGAGATTCATCGGCTTGCTGATGCCCTCGACCCCGATGCCGAAATAGCCCCGCATGGCCATGAGTATAGCGGCAAGCGCCGCCGTCCCGCTTGCCTTCCGGCCGGGCGGCGGGGCATGGTGCCGCCCCATGAGCCTGGTGATCGAAGGCCTGGACATCGCCGAAGCGCCTGTTCTGGTGGAAGTCACGCGCGGCGACATGGTGGAAAGCCGCCATGCCGGAACCGTGGCGGTGGTGGACGCCAAGGGCGGGGTCAGGATTTCCTGCGGCAACGCCGGCCAGCCGATCTATCCGCGCTCCGCGATCAAGCCGATCCAGGCCCTGGCGCTGCTCGAATCGGGCGCGGCCGAGCGCTACAAGCTCGGCGACGCCGAGATCGCGCTGGCCTGCGCCTCGCATGGCGGCGAGAAGCGGCACGTGGAAACGGTGCGGGCGTGGCTCGCGCGCATCGGCCTCAGCGAGGACGATCTGGAATGCGGCGGCCATGCGCCAAGTTTCGCCGGGGCGGCGGAAGAGCTGTTCCGCGCCGGCGGGCAGATTACGCCGGCGCACAACAACTGCTCGGGCAAGCACACCGGGTTCCTCACCGTCGCCAAGCACAGGGGCTGGCCGACGCGCGGCTATATCCGCGAAGACCATCCATTGCAGCAGACCATCCTGAAGACCCTCGCCGATCTGAGCGGCAGCGATCTTGCCAGCGGCGCGCGCGGCACCGATGGCTGCGGCATTCCGGTCGTGGGCATACCTTTGGATAGGCTGGCCCTGGCGATGGCGCGCATCGCCGATCCTTCGGGCCTGCGGCCTGAGCGCGTGGCGGCGATCAAGCGCATCCGCCGGGCGATGGCCGCCGAGCCGTTCATGGTCGCGGGCACCGGGCGGTTCTGCACCCGAGTCATGACCAAGCTGGGCGAGCAGGCGATCGTCAAGACCGGCGCCGAGGGCGTGTACATGGCGGCGCTGCCGACCCTGGGCCTGGGCGTGTGCCTGAAGATCGTCGACGGCGCCGGGCGCGCGGCGCAGGTCCTGTTGGCCGCGGTGTTCCAGCGCCTGGGCCTGCCTGATGTCCGCGAGCTGGCGACCGCGCCGATCAGCAATGTCGTCGGCAAGCCGGTCGGCGTGGTGCGCCCGGCTTCCGATCTTCCGTTCTGAAGAGCTGGCGATGCGCGCGGCGTTGGTCCGCGAATGGGGCAAGCTCGAACCGGGCGAGCTGCCCGAGCCGAAACCCGGCCCCGGCGAGGTGCTGATCGCGGTCAAGGCGGCGGGCGTCAATTTCGCCGACACGCTGCTGGTCGCGGGCAAATACCAGGAGAAGCCCGCCTTTCCCTTCGCGCCCGGACTTGAGGCGGCGGGAACGGTGCTGGAAACCGGCGCTGATGTGACGCGCTGGCGCAAGGGCCAGCGCGTCATGGCGACGATGCCGCATGGCAGCTTCGCCGAACGCGCGGTCGCGCGCGAAACCGCCCTGTTCGAGCCGCCGCCCGGCATGGACGATGCCGCCGCGGCTTCCTTCCCCGTGACCTACGGCACGGCGCACGGCGCGTTGCGC
>JAHFPH010000149.1 GCA_023266845.1 Rhodospirillaceae bacterium | reverse complement strand
CTATGCTGAACGGGTTATCGGATCGATCCGTCGCGAATGCCTCGACCATCTGATCATCTTCAGTGAGAAGCAACTGCGGCATGTGTTTGCGGGCTATGCCAAATATTACAACTGCAGCCGGACACATCTCTCCTTAGCAAAGGATACGCCCTTGGGCCGCGCCGTCCAGCCGACGGGACAGGTCAGACGCGTTCCCCACCTCGGCGGACTGCATTACTCGTTCGCGCGAATCTAATTCTTGGTAAGGACAGGGGTCGCGCCGAATTTCGACACCTCGTCCATCAACCGGCCGAGCAATGCCGTGTCGACGCGCGGATGGATCTCAACCATGCATGGCGGCCTCCTGCGCCGGCATCGGCGGGAAGCCGGGCTCGCCCGCGAAATGGCAGCGCACCAGCCTTCCCTCGACGGGGCGCAGCTCGGGCGCTTTTTCGGCGCAGATGTCCTGGCGGTAGGGACAGCGCGTGTGGAACCGGCAGGCGCGCGGCGGGTCGATCGGGCTTGGCACCTCGCCCACCAGGATGATGCGCTTCTTGCGCGCCGTGGCGCCGGGATCGGCCACCGGCGCCGCCGAGAACAGCGCCTGGGAGTAGGGGTGCAGGACCCGTGCACGCACGGCGCTAGTGTCGGCCAGCTCGACGATCTGTCCCAGATACATCACGGCGATCCGGTCGGAGATATGCCGCACCAAGGAGAGATCGTGCGAAATGAAGACATAGGCGATGCCGAAGCGCTTCTGCAGGCGCTTCAGCAGATTGATGACCTGCGCCTGGATCGAAACGTCGAGCGCGGAAACCGGCTCGTCGCACACGATCACCTCGGGCTCGGCTGCCAGCGCGCGGGCGATGGCGACGCGCTGGCGCTGCCCGCCCGACAATTCGTGCGGATAGCGGTCGAGGAACTCCGCGCCGAGACCCACGGTTTCCAGCAGCTCGGCGACGCGCCGGCGGCGCTCCTTGCGGCCGGAAATCCCACGTAGCCGCATCGCGTCACCCACGAGGCTGGCGATGGAATAGCGCGGATTGAGGCTGGCATAAGGGTCCTGGAATATGATCTGCATATGCCGGCGCAGGGGGCGCAGCGCGCGGGCGCCCAGGCGCGTGATGTCGGCGCCGTTCAGCAGCACGCTGCCCGCCGTCGGCTCTTCCAACCGCACCACGCAACGCGCGAAGGTAGACTTGCCGCAGCCGGATTCGCCGACGATCGCCAAGGTCTCGCCGTGCACCAGGGACAACGTCACGCCGTCCAGCGCGTGCACCACGCGGCCCCCGCCGAACAGCCCACCCTTCACCGGATAGCGCTTGACCAGGCCGCGCACTTCAAGCGCCGGGCTTGCCGTGCCGGTGGTCACCGCGCCGCTTCCTGCGCCACGAAGCAGCGCACCGGCCGGCCCGGCGCGACATCGGCGAGAGCGGGAGCATGCTCGCGGCAGCGCGCGAGCGCGACAGCGCAGCGCGGCGCGAAACTGCATCCCCTGGGCATGTCGAACGGCGAGGGCACGGCGCCCGGAATCTCGCGCAGCTCGTTGCCTTCGTTTTCCTCCCATTTCGCCGCGCCCAGCAATCCGCCGGTATAGGGATGGCGCGGATCGGCGAAGATCTCGGCGGTCGCGCCTTCCTCGACCTTGCGGCCGGTGTACATCACGATCACGCGGTGCGCGGTCTCGGCCACGATGCTCAAATCGTGGGTGATCAGCAGGACAGCCATTCCCAGCCGGGATTTAAGCTCCTGGATCAGCTCCAACACCTGCGCCTGGACGGTGACGTCGAGCGCGGTGGTCGGCTCGTCCGCGATCAGCAGGCGCGGCTTGCAGGCCAACGCCATGGCGATCATCACGCGTTGGCGCATGCCGCCGGACAGATTGTGCGGATATTGCCGCGCGCGATCCTCGGGCGCGGGCACGCCGACCAGGCGCAAAAGCTCGACCACCTGGTCGAAGACCTGCTGCCGGGGAAGCCCCAGGTGCAGGCGCAGCACCTCGCCGATCTGGCGCTCGACGGTATAGACCGGGTTCAGCGCCATCATCGGGTCCTGGAAGATCATCGCCATCCTCCGGCCGCGCACCTTGCGGATTTCGGCGTCGTCGAGCGTCAGCAGGTCCTGCCGGTCCAGCCGGACTCTGCCGGCGACGATGCGGCCGGGCGGATCGGGCACCAGGCGCAGCAGGGCCAGTGCGACCGTGCTCTTGCCCGAGCCGGATTCGCCGACAATCGCCACCGTTTCGCCCTCGCCGATGGTAAAGGATAGGTCGTCGACCGCGCGCACCGTGCCCAGGGCGGTGCGGAACTCGACCGTCAGGCCGTCGACCGCGAGGACCGGCGCGCTCATCGCTTGCGCAGCTTCGGGTTCAGGGCGTCGTTCAAGCCCTCACCCACCAGGTTGATCGCCAGCACGGTCACCAGGATCATCGCGCCGGGGATCGCCGACATCCACCAGGACGTGCGCAGCACCGTGCGCGCCACGCCGATCATGTAGCCCCAGGACACCAGATTCGGATCGCCCAGGCCCAGGAACGACAGGCCGGATTCGGTCAGGATCGCGGTCGCCACCATCAGCGAGGACACCACGATCACCGGCGGCAGTGCGTTGGGCATGATCTGCAGCAGGATGATCTCCCAGTCCGGCATGCCGATGGCGCGGCAGCCTTGCACGTAGTCGCGGCCGCGCTGGGCGATGAACTCGCCGCGCGCCAGCCTCGCGACCGACGGCCACGACACGACGGCGATGGCAGCGGTCACCGTAACGACGCTGGGCTGGAAGATCGCGACCACCACCACCGCCAGCACGAAGGACGGAATGGTGAGGAAGAACTCGGTCACGCGCATCAGCACGTCGTCGACCCAGCCGCCGTAATATCCGGCCAGCGCGCCGAACGCGACGCCGACGACGGTGGCGGCGAGGCTGGCGAGAACCCCGATCAACAGCGAGATGCGTGCGCCGTTGAGGATGCCCGCGAGGATGTCGCGCCCCGCGACATCGGTTCCCAGCAGGAAGGAGGCGGAGGGCGGCTGCGCCGGTTGGCCCACCATGTCGAACGGATCGACCGGATAGAGCAGGGGGCCGACTAGCGCCGCCGCGACCACGAGACCCAACGTAACGGCGCCGGCGACCGCACCGCGGTTGCGACGGAAGCGCATCCAGAGCGTGCTGAGGCCCCTCATTTGTGGACGATCCGCGGATCGAGCAGGCCGTAGATCAGGTCGACCACCAGATTGGCGCTGACCACCACGGCCGACGACACGAACAATATGCCGAGCAGCAGGTTCAGATCGCGCTGCAGCAGGGCGTCGAACACCAGCCGCCCGAGGCCGGGCCAGCCGAACACGGTTTCGACCAGGATCGACCCGCCCAGCAGGTGGCCGAACTGCACGCCGGCCAGGGTGACGACCGGCAGCAGCGCGTTGCGCAGCGCATGGGTCCAGGCGATCGCGGTCTCGGACAGGCCCTTGGCGCGGGCCGTGACGATGAAATCGAGTCCATAGACCTCGAGCATCGAGGCGCGCATCAGCCGAGTGTAGATCGCGACGTAGAACAGCGCGAGGGTCGCGGCGGGCAGGATCAGGTGCCAGGCGACGTCGAGTGCGTAGGCGGCCCCCTTCAACCCCGCGCCGATCTGGATCATGCCCCCGGAAGGAAGGATGTCGAGCTTGATCGAAAACAGCACAATCAGCATCAGTCCCAGCCAGAACGCGGGGGTGGCGTAGACCACCAGGGCCAAGACCGAGATCAGGCTGTCGGCGATCGTGCCCTCGCGCCGCGCCGCGGCCACGCCCAGCACCACGCCCAGCGCGACGGCGAGTACGACGGAGGTGAGCATCAGGATAAGCGTCGCGGGCAGCCGGTCGAGGATCAGCACGATCACCGGCGTCTGCTGCAGATGCGACACGCCCAGATCGAAGGTCAGCAGCTTGCCCATGTAGATGAAGAACTGCTGGTAGAGCGGGCGGTCGAGCCCGAATTCCTGCCTGAGCTGCTGGGTGAACTCGGCCGTGGCGTGGCCCATCTGGCCGGCCAGGATGTCGGCGACGTCGCCCGGCGCCATCCGCAGCAGGAAGAAATTCAGCGCCACGATGGCCAGCACCACTGGCACGATCTGCAGCAGCCGGCGGACCAGGAACAGAAGCGACGCCTGCCTCATTTAGCGGATGCCGGGAACGGCGCCGGGATCCCCACCCGTTGCCGACCGGCGCGGGCGCGGTCTATTCGATCCACACCGAATCCCAATTCGAGTACATCGAGATGCCGTTGACGATCAGCCCCTTCACCCGCTTATTCCAGATATGCGTATAGCCCATCTCGATCAGGAAGATCACGGGCAGCTCGTCGTGCATGATCTTCTGCACGTCGTCCCAGATCTTCTTGCGGTCCGGCCCGTCGGGCAGGGTGGCCGCTTTTTTAAGCAGCTCGTCGACCTTGGGATTGTTGTAGCCCATCGAGTTGCTGAACGTCGCGCCTTTCTGGATGTTGGTCGAGATGAACGCGCGCTGCACGCCGATCGTCGGATCGGAGTAGTTGTGGTGGAAATCGCTGGTCAGTTGATAGGTCCAATCGGTGAAGACCTTTTTCAGCCACCCGCCCATGTCCAGGCTCTCGATCTCGACCTGGATGCCGATCTTGCCCAGCTCTTGCTTCACGTATTCGGCCTGGCGCACCCATTCCTCGCCATAGGGCAGGAAGTTCTGCGTCAGCTTGAAGCGCACGCCGTCGGCGCCGCGCTTGTAGCCGGCGTCGTCCAGAAGCTTATTGGCCTTGACCGGGCTGTATTCGTATTTCGGTAGGGCCTTGTTGAAGTGATTGGGATTGCCGCTGACGATCGGCCCGCGCGCGGACTTGCCCATGCCGTACCAGATGACGTTCACCAGCTTGTCGCGGTCGATGGCCATGCTGATCGCCTGGCGCACCGCCAGGTCGGACAGCGGCTTGTCGCGCAGGTTGACCTCGAGCCACATGATCGGGCCGAGGCCCTCGCTGCCGGCTTGCGAGGAAACGAGATTGGGCAGCTTGCCCAGGCGCTGGATTTCGGCCGGGGGCAGGGCGGTCATCGGCGCAAGGTCCACCTCGCCCTTTTCCACCGCGATGGCGCGCGCCGCGCCGTCCGGCAAGATGCGGAGCACCAACTGGTCGAGATAGGGCTGGCCCGGCTTCCAATAGTCCGCATTGCGTTCCAGGATGATGTGGCTGCCTTTTTTCCATTCCTTGAGCTTGAACGGCCCGGTGCCGATCGGCTCCAGCATGATCTTCGCCTGGCGCACCTTCTTTTCGGCGATTTCCTGCTCGCTGAATCCGTGCTTGGGCATCATCGGTGTTTCGCTGGGCTGGAACGCTTTCAGGAAATACGGCACCGCCTCCTTCAGCTTGATGATCACGGTGTTGGCGTCCGGCGTTTCGATCGCCGTGACGTTGCCGAAATAGGTCTTGCCGCGGGAGTGGTAGTTCAGCGCCAGCACCTCGATGCTGAACTTCACGTCGGCGCTGGTGAACGACTTGCCGTCGTGCCATTTGACGCCCTGGCGCAGCTTGAAGGTGTAGCTCAGGTTGTCGGGCGACACGGTCCAGGATTCCGCCAGGCCCGGCTTGGGCTCCATCGCCGCGCCGGCGTACTCAAGCAGACCGTCGTAGATCTTGGTCGAGATCAGCGCGACCGGCACGGCCGTCGTCGCCAGAGTGGAAATCGCCGTCGGCTCGGGCTGGTAGGTATAGGTCAGCGTGCCGCCTTTTTTCGGCGTCTGCGCCAAGGCGTCCGACGCCGCCGCCCCGGCAATCAACCCCGCGGCCGCCAAAGTCAGAAACTTGCTGATGTTCATGGCTAGCTCCCCCTCAAGCCGGATGCCTGTCGTCGCACGCCGCCCCGCGCGGCAGCAATGATGCGAAACTATACCGTCGCCGCGTCCTCGTTGCACCAGGCCCAGATGAAGTCGATCAGATGCTCGATGCAATCGGCATATTCGACCAATGCGATGTATTCGTCGGGTTTATGCGCCTGGGCGATAGTGCCGGGACCGAAGATGATCGTCGGGATTCCGCCCTGATTCACCAGATGCCGCATGTCGCAGCAGAACGGCCCGGGATGCACCGTGTTCTTGCCGCCGCGCTCGCCCAACACGCCGCACATATGCACGGCCAGCGGCAATTGCGGGCTCTGGCGCGTGCTGTCGTCGTGATGCAGAAACTCGACCCGCGCCGGGTTCGCCTTCAGAAAAGGATCGGCCGCGTTGGCGGCGTCGATGCTGCGCCGGAAACTGGTCATCACCTCCACCACGTCGCCGACCATCGGCGCGAAATAAGCCCCACCGCGCAGCGTCACCTCGCTTGCCGTCACCGTTTCATAGTGGCCGCCGAGCACCTTGCCGATCACCAGCGAGAACGGCGCGCGGCCTTTTTCCATCGGGTCGTCCCGCACAGCAGCGTTGTAGCGCTTCTCCAGGCCGACCAACGCGCCGATCACCGCCGGCAACTTCTCGATCGCGCTCACTCCGTCCTGCACGCCGTTCTGCCAGCGCGCGCCGGGCGAACGCGACCGGCCCGGCACTTTGACCTGCCAGTACAGGCCGCCGGGATGGCTAACCGCGACGGTGTTGTTGGTCGGCTCCAGCACGATCGCGGCGTCGGCGGAAACCCCGCGCCGCACCAGGTCCAGCGTGCCGTTGCCCGCGTGCTCTTCGTTCACGACGCTTTGGAAGACGATGTCGCCGCGCGGCTTCGCGCCGGCGCGGCGCATGAAAGCGATCGCCATCAGCGCCGCCATCAGACCGCCTTTCATGTCCGAGGTGCCGCGCCCGTACATCGCGCCGCCGGCGATCTCGGCGGCGAAGGGGTCGCGCGTCCATTCGCCCGTGGGCTCGATGGTCACGGTGTCGATATGGCCGTTTAGGATCAGCGACCTTCCGCCGCCCGTGCCGCGGAAGATGCCGACGACGTTGGGCCGATTCTTGTAGTTCAGCACGGTCTCAAGGCCACTGGTCTTCAGCGCGTCGTAAGTCGGCAGCTCGGCGTAGGGCAGGATCAGGTCGTGCTGCCAGTGCGTGGGATACTGCGCGATGCGCGGGAAGCGCTCGAACAGCTTGGCGATGTCCGGTTCGGCCACGACGGTCTCGGCGCCCAGGTCCTTCAGCAGCGCCGCGACATGCGCCTGAGCCTTGCCTTCCTCGCCGGTCAGGCTGGGGATGCGCACGAGCGTCGCCAGCGCGGCGATGCTTTCCTCACGGCCCTTGGCGGCCAGCGACAGCGCCTCCTCGCGTGGAGTGCGGCCAGCCATCTTTTCCCCTCCCTGTGTGTACCGAAAACTACGCATGGACATAGACGTGATGGAGGCCGCCGAGAATTGGCGAAGAGTTGATCGTCCTGACCGGCCCCCTGGAACGGAACCGGGTGCAAAGTTAGTTGAACGGCTGGTTTGACACCAGGGCCGTGCTGGCCGGCCGAACGCCCGGCGACGAGGCTGGCGAGGCCGGCCACAGCACGGCTTCGGGTGCGGGAGGCAAGTAGCCCTGTCCCTACCGAAAACTTCATTCGCAGAACAAGCGTACTAGTTGACGTCTTCCGTCGAGCGACAGTCGGCGGATATCGACCGGC
>JAHFPH010000148.1 GCA_023266845.1 Rhodospirillaceae bacterium | reverse complement strand
GCCTGGGCAAGACCGGTAAGATGTTCGTCACCGAGCATTTCGGCGTGGCGCCCGACATCCTGGTGCTGGGCAAGGCATTGGGCGGCGGCATGCTGCCGATCGCGGCCATGCTGGCGCGCGCCGAGCTGGACGTCGCCGCCGACCGCGCCTTCGGGCACTATACGCACGAGAAGAACCCGGTGACGGCCGCCGCCGCGCTGGCGACGATCGAGATCATCGAAAGCGAAGGCCTGGTCGAGAACGCGCGCGTCCAGGGCGAGCGCGCGCTGGCGCGCCTCGGCGACATCAAAGCCAGGCGCGTTATCGTCGGCGACGTGCGCGGGCGGGGATTGTGCCTAGGCATCGAGCTGGTGCGCGGGCGCGCCGACAAGACGCCGGCGAGCGACGCGGCCGACCGGATGCTGTACCGCGCGCTCGACAGGGGCCTCAACTTCAAGCTGACGCAGGGCAACGTCATCACGCTGACGCCGCCGATGACCGTAACGGCCGAGCAAATGGACGCCGCCCTGACGATCATCGATGATTGTCTGGGGGAGGAAGAGCGCGCGGCCTGAACCGCGCGCCGACGCTATACCGTAACAAAAATCGGCGAGAATGGTCGCTCGTTTGGTCTAAACTAGGGGAATGGTCGAAGGAGAATGCAAGATGACGAAAGGCAAAAAGGGAATGCGGCGTCTAGTTGTGGGCGTCGCGGCGGGGCTGTTGGGGCTGGGGCTGATCGCGGCGCCGGCCGCGGCGCAAAAGCTGGTGCTCTATACCGCTAGCAACGACGAAATCGAAAAGGTCGTGATGGAAGCATTCAAGAAGGCGCATCCTGAAATCACGGTCCAGGCGATCAACTTGTCGACCGGGCCGGTGGTGCAGCGCGCGATCGCCGAAAAGGCCAATCCGCAGGCCGATGTGGTGTGGATGATCAATGACGTGGCGATGAACCAGCTCAAGGCCGCGGGCGTGTTCGAGCCTTATGAGCCGAAGGGCGTGAAGGTGCCCGAGAACTTCCGCGATCCCGACGGGTTCTGGACCGCGCACAACGCCACGATCATGGCGATGGCGGTCAACACCAAGCTGCTGAAGGAAAAGAACCTGCCGATGCCGGCGGTGTGGGAAGACCTGACCAAGCCGGTCTACAAGGGCACGGTCAGCGTCGCCGCGGCCACCAAGTCGGGCACGGGTCTCAGTATCGCCACAACGATGTACGACGCCTATGGCTGGGATTTCCTCGACAAGCTGCACGCCAATATCTTCCAGTACCAGTCCAGCGGCAGCGCGCCCGCGCGCCAGGCCGCCGCGGGCGAAGTGGTGATCGGGCTTACCTATGATACCGCCATCGTGCAGCAGATGCGCGCCGGCCAGCCGATCGAGATGATCTATGGCGGCATGTCGCCCAATATCCTTGAGGGGGCGGGGCTTGTAGCGAAAGGGCCCAACCCGAAGGAAGGCAAGCTGTTCATGGATTTCCTGTTCGGGCCTGAAGCCGGCAAGGCGTTCGCGCCGTTCATCGGCATCGGCGTAGCACCCGGCGTCACCAACGTGGACTTGAGCAAAGTGAAGATGTGGAAGATGAAGAGGCCCATCGACGCCGAAGCTTTCAAACGCGAATGGGCCGCGAAATACGAGAAATAAGAGCCGCATGACGCGCCGCCGCGCTGGAACCGATTTCCGGCGCGGCGGTTCAAGTTTCCGCCGCACTCCGCCGTAACGGAACCAAGCCCCGTGACCCAGGTCACGCTACGCAATATCCGCAAGAATTTCGGCGCTGTCCGGGCGGTCGACGACGTGTCGCTGGACATCGCCTCGGGCGAGTTCGTGTGCCTTTTGGGCGCCAGCGGCTGCGGCAAGACCACACTGCTGCGCATCCTGGCCGGCTTCACGCCGCCCGACGCGGGCGAGGTGCTGGTCGATGGCAGGCCGGTCCACATGCTGCCGCCGAACCGGCGCGAAGTCGGCTTCGTGTTCCAGTCCTACGCGCTGTTCCCGACCAAGACCGTGGCCGAGAATATCGGCTTCGGCCTGGCGGTGCGCCATCGCTCCGCGTCCGAGACAGCAAAGCGCGTGGCGGAGCTGTGCGAACTGACCCAGCTGAAGGGCCTGGAGGAACGCTATCCGCACGAAATCTCGGGCGGCCAGCAGCAGCGCGTAGCCCTGGCCCGTGCGCTGGCCACCAACCCGACGATGCTGCTGCTGGACGAGCCGCTTTCGGCGCTGGACGCCAAGATTCGAGCGCTGTTGCGCACCGAGATCCGCGCCATCGTCGACCGGCTAAAAATCACCACGGTTTACGTCACGCACGACCAGGAAGAGGCGCTGTCGATCGCCGACCGCGTGGCGGTGATGGATGCCGGCAAGCTGCTGCAGATCGACGCGCCAATGGACATTTACATGCGCCCACGCCAGCGCTTCGTCGCCGATTTCGTCGGCACCAGTAACCTGCTGCCTGGCCGGCCGCTGGACGCCGAGCGGGTCGAAGTCGACGGCCGGGCCATCCCGGCGGCCGTGCCGGCGTCACTGCGCGCCGCGGAATCGGTGCTGGTGTGCGTGCGGCCCGAACACATCATGCTGGATCGCGGTGCAGCATCCATGCCCAGCGCGCCCGGCCGGCTGAAGGCCGTAACTTTCGCCGGGGCCACGGTGCATGTGGTGATCGTTACGCCCGCCGGCCGCGAACTGATCGCTGACGTGCCGGCGCATGAATGGCAGACCCTTGGAATCCGCCTGGGCGACACCGTGATCTGGCGCGTGCGCCAGGGTGCGCCGGTGGTCCTACCCGCAGGCGGGGCGTGAACCGATATGCTCCGCGGCATCCGCCATCTGCCTGCCTATTCGGCCACCGCCGTTCTGGGCGTGCTGCTGTTCGTGTTTATCGCGCTTCCCGTGGGCCTGGTACTGTTCGAAAGCTTCAAACTGGCCGGGCCAATTCCGCTCGATGAGTTGGCCGAGATCACGCGCCAGGCCCTCGACAAGCTGGAGCCCCAGCAGCGCGAGCGCCAGACGGCGCGTTGGATCGCCACGCTGAAGCCGGAGGAACGCACCGCGGCGATCGCCGGCGCGATCGAGCTGATGGGCGGCCAAGTGCCCTGGGACCGGAAGATGGCGACATTCGACGAGCAAGAAGCAGCGGCAAAAAAGGCGGTCGCCGCCTTTAGTGCCGAGGAACGCGCGAAGTTCGACGCGGGCTATCCGCTGGCCGTGGCGACGCTGCACAAGCGCATTGCGCTGGCGTTCATGCTACGCGACAAACTGAGCCCGGCCGAATTTGACCAGTTGCGCGAGGGCACGCGGCAGGGCTATGGGCTGGACCACTACACCGCCGTGTTCACTTCCGCGCGGCTGCACAAGGCGTTCCGCAACAGCCTGCTATTATCCAGCGTCGTGGCGATGCTAACCACGGCGATCGGTTTCGCCATCGCCTATGGCATCAACCGCAGCGTCATCGCGCGGCCACGCTTGGTGCGCTATCTGACGCTGGTGCCGCTGGTCTCGCCGCCCGTGGTGATCGCCACCGCCGCGATCCTTCTGTTCGGGCGCAACGGCGCGGTGACCAAGGGGCTGCTGCAGGACACGCTCGGCCTGATCGACGCCGATACCGTCAATCTTTACGGCTGGGGCGGCGTGATATTGGCGCAGGTGCTGGGTCACATACCGGCTTCGTTCATCATATTAGACAACGTGCTGTCGAAGAGCGACGGGCGTATCGAGGAAGCGGCGGCGAGCCAGGGCGCTACGGCCTGGCAGGTGTTTTCGCGCGTGACGCTACCGATGACCCAGCCCGGTATCGTGCGCAGCCTGATTCTGGTGTTCATGCTGATCATGACCGATTTCGGCAATCCGCTGGTGATCGGCCGCGACATACCGGTGCTGGCGGGAATCCTGTATGACGAGATGACCGGGTTCCAGAACACCAGCCTGGCGGCGGCGCTGGCGATGTGGATGATCGTGCCGGCACTCTTGGTCTATGTGGCGATCGAGCGGCTGGGGCGGCGCAAGCGTTTCGCCTCGGCAGTGGGCGCGCCGCCTGAGCTGCCGGTGCCTGCGGCCGCGCGCGCCGCCCTCAACGCTGTAGCGTGGAGCGTCGTAAGCCTGACCATCCTGCTATACGGCGCGATCGTGGCGGCCTCGTTCGTCAAGATCTGGCGCGTGGACAACAGCTTCACGCTCGCCTGGTACACGAACGGCGAAGTGGCCGGCTACGTTCCCGACGAGCTCGCGCCGACGCTGGTGTGGCAGAGCATCAAAGTGGCGGTTCTGGCCGCGCCATTCGGCGGGATTCTGGCGGTGGCGCTGGCCTATTTGATCGAACGCGTGCGGCCGCTCGGCGGCGGCATTCTCGGCTTCGTCGCTATGCTGCCGGCGATCCTGCCCGGCGTGATCCTGGGCGTGGGCTACGTGGTGGCGTTCAACCTGCCGTTCGGCGTGAAAAACCTGTCGCTGACCGGCACGATGTGGATTCTGGTGCTGAACATCATGTTCGCCAATATCTTCATCGGTTATCTCGCGGGTCGTGCGGTGCTGCAACGCTACGACGCGGCGATTGACGAGGCGGCCGAATCCCTGGGCGCGTCGCTGTGGCAGCGCTTCGCCTGGGTGACGTTGCCGATCATGCGCCACGCATTGCTGCTGGGAGCGCTTTATGTTTTCGTGCACGGGCTGACCGCCCTGTCGGCGGTGATCTTCCTGGTCAGCCCTGCCTATAAGCTGGCCTCGGTGCTAATCTTCGGCTCAGCCGAGGGCGGGCGGTACGGGCTAGCCAGCGCCACAAGCGTCTACATCCTCTTGATCGTGTTCGCGGTGATGGCCGCGATCCACTGGATGGAACGCCGCGGGCCGGTCTGGGCGCGCGTCGGCGCGCTCGCCGCCGGGCGGACCTAGAGCTGCTAAGGTTGGGCGATGAACCGCGAGGACTGGCAAAAACTGCATGTCACGGGCGCGGCTCGTGAGTGGCTTGACCGTGATGAAGCCGCCTATTTGCGCCAGAGCGGCTCGACGCCTTGCATCACCGCGATCAAACGCGCCGAGGGCGTGTGGATCGAGGATCATGCGGGCAAGCGCTATATCGATTTGCACGGCAACAGTGTGCATCACTTGGGCTACGGCCACCCGCGCTTGATTGAGGCGCTGACCAAGCAATTGCATGAGCTGCCTTTCACGCCCAGGCGCTTTACCGACGAGCCGGCGGTGCTGCTGGCTGAAACGCTGTTGCAGCACTGGCCCGGCGGCAAGGGCAAGGTGCTGCTGACCACCGGCGGGTCGAGCGCGATCGAGCTGGCGATGAAGATCGCGCGCGTTGCCACCGGCCGGCATAAGACGATCTCGTTCTACGATTCCTATCACGGCAGCGGATTCGGGGCGCTGAGCGTGGGCGGGCGCGAGCGGGACCGTTCGCCGCGCCTAGGGCCACTGCTGGATGGCGCGATGCACGTCCCGCCCTTCTATCGCCGGCCCTCCAACACCAACGGCGCCCCTGTCGACTCGCCGATCTGGGCCGAGGCCTCGCTCGAGGCCATGCGCACAATCTTCGCGCGCGAGCGCGATATCGCCGCGGTGATCGCCGAGCCGATCCGCTCAATTCCGCATGTCCCGCCCGAGGGGTATTGGCCCGCAGTGCGCGAGCTTTGCGACCGGCATGGAGCGTTGCTGATTTTCGACGAGATACCGACCGGCCTAGGCAAAACCGGCAAACTGTTCGCTAGTGAGCATGTCGGCGCCAAGCCAGATATCACCGTACTGGGCAAGGCGCTGGGTGGCGGAATCGTGCCGATCGCCGCGGTAATCGCGCGCGCCGATCTGGATTGCGCGCCGGAACTGGCGTTGGGCCACTACACGCATGAAAAGAATCCATTCACCGCGCGCGCAGCACTGACGACGGTGCAGATAGTTCTCGACGAAAAGCTGCCACAACGCGCAGCGGCACTGGGCGATCATGCGCGCCGGCGGATGGACGAAATGGTCAGGCGTCAGCCCGCCATGCGGGGTATGCGTGGCCGCGGCTTGCTGTTCGCGGTCGAGATGAGGCCGGGCATCAATGTGGAGTCGATCGCTTGGCGCGCGCTGGACAAGGGCGTGAATCTGTCGGCGAGCGAGAGCCGCGATCTGTCGATCACCGCGCCTCTGGTGATTGGCGAAGAGGAACTGGACCGCGCCCTGGACGCCGTCGAGGCGGCAATCACGGAAGAGGCCGCCGCCGCAAACCGGCCGCGCTGTGCATGATCGCCGGACTGGAAACCAAAACCGCGCGGCGCCAGCGCGGGGCGCATTGCATGAATCGGGTCCGATAAATGTCGTTGCGGTTGCTTATGTTGGTACTAGACGGGTTTTCACCGCGTCATTGCACGCGCGCGGTCACTCCAAACCTAGTCGAGATAGGCGAAGCGGGTGCCTGGGCGCGCGGGGGCGGGCGGGCGGTTCTGCCGTCGATCACCTATCCCAATCATGCCTCGTTGGTCACGGGACTAGCTCCCCAGGCGCACGGAATCGTCGCGAACCAGGTGTTCACCGACTCCGGGTTGAAGCCGGCCAAGGACATCGGCGCGCGTGGCATGACGTTCCTCGACGCTGCGCATGCCGCGGGGCTCAACACGGCCGTGATAACCGGCGACGCCAGGATACTGGGCGTGGTTGGCGCCGCGCGTTGCGACAATCATTGGCCGCCAGGCGGCGCGCTGCCGCCCGGCACGCCCACCGTTCGCGGCTACGCGGCCGATTCTGTTGCCAGCGCCGCCCTGCGCCGCGCGCTCGACGATGGTGCCGATGTTGCGCTGTGCCAGCTCGACAACACCGATGGCGTCTCCCACATCTACGGCCCTGACTCGCCCGAGGCGATTGCTCAATACGCCGCGGTGGACACGCTGGTCGGCGAACTGGCCGACGCGCTGTGCTGCAGCGCGCGCTGGAGCGAAACTATTGTCGCCATCATCAGCGACCACAGCCAGGTAACAGCCAACCTCGACCGGCCGCCGATCGGTGTTCCTGCCGCGCTTATCCGGGCCGGGATCGAGGCGGAATGGATCGAGGATGGAAGCTGCGCGCTGATCCGCACGAAGGAAACAGCGGCCACGCGCCGCATGATTGCCGCATTGGACGGCGTGGCCGGAGTGGAGGGCTTTGCGCCGGACATATTGTACACGCACAGCTTACCCGGACGCGGTTTCGCCACGAACAAGCCGCTGACGCACGGCCTTCACGGCTGCCCCGCCGCCGCGCCGACCCTGTGCATGGCAACGGGTGGGCATCCGGGACTGGCCGGATTGCGCCACGCTTTCGCGCGCCAGGCGCCGACAACCGCCACGCTGCCGCGGCAGTTAACCGAGGCGGGCGGCCTCGCTTGGCGCGCCTAGCACCGTCCGCTGGAACGGCGGCGATCGGTCGATAAGCACTATTGCACCTGTCGGAGGCTTGAACGCTGACATCTTGATGGTGTGGCCCGACTAGGACGGCCAACCACCGGCGTGGTCAGCGCGCTGAAGAAGAATCCGGCCATCGGCCGCGCCGAGAGGATTTGAACCTCTGACCTTCAGGTTATGAGCCTAATCTGAGACAGGAAAACGGCGGCTAGTTCAAAGGCTTGCCGTAGCAAGGCACTTGGTGTTGCAGCAGTGTCGCAAATACGCGTCGGCTGTTGTGGTTGCGGGGACCCGCAACACTCAATACCAACCTT
>JAHFPH010000028.1:27832-34099 GCA_023266845.1 Rhodospirillaceae bacterium | reverse complement strand
GGCAAAACTGGATGATTCAAGGCTTCAATCCGTCGGATTGTCTGGCAACCTTCGGCGCCTAAGCCAAGGAAATGACGATAAAAACAGCGATAGCGCCGCCACATCGAAACCATAACAAGGTGGCATTTCAGGAATGCGGGCGATTCGGGCTTCATGCCGTCGCCAACACGAAGAAAGGGTTTCGCGCCATGCTCGACCAACCGCACGATCGCACCGCCACCGCCTCGCTACGTCCGCTCGCGGGCAAGGCCGCGCTCGTCACCGGCTCGACCAGCGGCATCGGCCTGGGCATCGCCCGGGCGCTGGCGCTTGCCGGCGCCGATGTGGCGCTCAACGCGCGCGGCATGGTGTGCGAGGGCGGCGCAATGGCCAAGGAGCTGGCGAAGGAAACACAGGCTCGCATCGACTATGTCGCCGGCGACATGAGCGACAGGAACCAGGTCAAAGCCGCGGTGTCGGAAGCCGAACGGCGTTTCGGGCGCTTGGACATCCTGGTCAACAACGCCGGCATCCAGCATGTCGAGCCGATCGATACGTTTCCCGACGAAAAATGGGATTTGGTGCTGGCGATCAATCTCAACTCCGCCTTTCACACCACCAAGGCGGCGCTGCCCGGCATGAAGCGGCGCGGCTTCGGGTGCATCGTCAACATTTCTTCCGCGCACGGGCTGATCGCCTCGCCGTTCAAATCGGCCTATGTCGCGGCCAAGCATGGATTGATCGGCTTGACCAAGGTGACGGCCCTGGAGACCGCCGAGCACGGCATCACCTGCAACGCCATCTGTCCCGGTTACGTGTGGACGCCCCTGGTGCAGAAGCAGATTCCCGAGCAGGCCAAGGCGCACGGCCTCAGCGAGGAAGACGTCATCAAGAAGGTGCTGCTGAAGGAACAGCCGAACCGGAAATTCGCCACGGTTGACGAGATCGGTGCCCTGACCGTGTTCCTGGCCGGGCCGGGCGGCGCCTCGATCACCGGCACGGCGCTGCCGGTGGACGGCGGTTGGACCGCCCACTAGGCGACGACATGAAACGGAGAGCGCCGTTGAACGAGATTCCGCCAAAAGCGCCGGCCGCGGAAACGGCCGCGATGACCGCGAATTCGATCGGGCGCTCCGCCAGGCAACAGATCGCACTCGTCCTGCAGGGCGGCGGCGCGCTTGGCGCCTATCAGGCCGGTGTCTACCAGGCCCTCATGGAAGGAGGGATCGAACCGGATTGGGTCATCGGCACCTCGATCGGCGCGATCAACGGCGCGCTTATCGCCGGCAACGAACCGAAAAACCGCATCGCGAGGCTGCGGGAATTCTGGGACGGCGTCACCAAGACGGATTCCCTGGCAGCCCTGCCGCTGGCGTCGATCTTCGGCAACTCGCCCGCCAATCTGCATACCATCATGAACGGCATACCGGGATTCTTTCGGCCGAATTCCCATGCCGTTTGGGCGAGCAGGTTTCCCGTCGGCATTGAGCGGGCGTCATATTACACGACCGATCCGCTCAAGAAAACGCTCGGGCGCATGGTCGATTTCGACTACATCAACCGCAAACATACGCGACTCACCGTCGGGGCCGTGAATGTGCGCACGAGCGAGATGCGCTATTTCGACTCGCGCGACACGGAGCTCGGCCCCGCCCACGTCATGGCGTCCGGCGCCTTGCCTCCCGCCTTTCCCGCGGTATTCATCGATGGCGATCCCTATTGGGACGGCGGCATCTATTCGAACACGCCGATCGAAGTCGTGCTGGACGACAATCCGCGGCGCGATTCGCTGATTTTCTCTCTCAATCTATGGCAACCCAGCGGCGCGGACCCGAAAACCATCGTGGAAGTGATGGGACGTCAGAAGGACATTCAATACGCCAGCCGCGGGAAAAGTCACGTCGCGCGGCAGGAGCAAATCCACCGGTTGCGCCATGTCGTCCGGGAGTTGGCCAAGCGGATTCCCGGCGAACAACGGGAAGATCCGGAAGTGAAGGAGCTCGCCTCGTACGGGTGCGGCACCACCATGCACCTCGTCCGGCTTCTATCGCCGTCGCTCGCCGGCGAGGACCACACCAAAGACATCGATTTCACCCGCGAAGGCATCGAAACTCGTTGGCGCGCGGGCTATGACCACGCCTTGCACTTGCTCGCGAAAAAACCCTGGAAGAGCAACGTCGACGCGCTGCAAGGCGTAGTGATCCATGAGTCAAGCGAATAAACGCGTACCCGGCAGTCTCGACTGGCGATAACGCAGCCAAGCGGGATGGCAATAGCCGACTCGTTTGATTTCCATGGGACAAGAGCGGAAATTCAAACCGAGATACTACCGGCCGATCTACTCCGCCGCGCTGCGCGCTTTCTCCGGTTCGGGCAGGCCGAACAGCTCCACCGCCTCGCGCACGCCGCGCAGCGCATGGCTGCCGACCGACACCAGATCGGTCCTGACGTGCTTTGCCACTTCGCCCGACACCAGGATCTGGCGCTCCAGCCGCCGGCATTGCTCCTCGATGCGCACCACGCGGTTCACCGCCGGGCCGATCACGGTGAAATCGAGCCGGTCGGGCGCGCCGATATTGCCGTAGGTCACCTCGCCCAGATGCAGCGCCACGCCGAAGCGCAATTCCGGCGTGCCGCAGGCCACGCATTCGCGGCCATAGGCGGTCATGGCGTCGGCCGCCTCGCGCGCGGCGGCCAGCGCCGCGTTGCAGGCGATCTCAGCGTCGCGCTCGGCCAGTGGAAAGATCGCCAGCATCGCGTCGCCGATGAATTTCAGCACCTCGCCGCCATGCGCGCGAACCGGTGCTGCCATGCGCTCGAAATACTCGTTCAGGATGCCGATCAACTCGGCGCCGCCCAGCCGCTCGGACAAGGGCGTGAAGCCGCGCAGATCGCAGTACCACAGCACGGCCTTGATGACGCTGGCGTCGCCGCGCTTGATCTGGCCGTTCAGCACGCGCTGGCCGGCGTCGACGCCGATATAGGTTTCCAGCAGCGAGCGCGAGGTTTCGTGCATCGCGTGGATCTCGAACAGCATCCCCAGCACCGGCAGAAGATTCTTCGCCCGCGCCAGGCACGCGCCGGAAAATCCCTCGGGCTTGTCGGTGGAAAACGCCACCACCGCGCCGCGCCGTTCGGTAAAGGCCAGCGGCGCCAGGAAGTAATCCGTCATGCCTTCGTCGGCCAGCTCGCGCAATATGTCGAACTCGACGTTCGCCTCGGGCCCCGTGAGGCGCCAGCGAATCGGCGCGCCCTTTTGGCGCACGGCGTTGACCGGGCTGTTCAGATACGCCTCGGTGTCGAATACGCCGTGGTCGCGGGTGAACTCTTCGGTGCAGCCCGCCATGCCCTGGCGCCACACATAGCTGCGGCCGGCCACCATGGGGTGCAGCGTCGGCATGCCCATCATCAACCGCTTCACGGGCATGCCGGTTTCAAAGAGATGCCGGCCAAGTCCCGCCAAAAGGTCGCGCGCGTTGGCGGCGGCGCGGCCTTTGCCGACCAACCACCGCATATCGGCGTCGCATTGGGCTGAAACCAGGCCGTCCCCGCCGCTCATACCCACACCTAGGCTAAGGTCTTGAACCGAAACGGGCTTGATTTTACCCCCGCGCCGGCTCATCTCTCGTTAATCTAGGGGCACAGGCCCGCCGCAACAAGCGGAGCGCACGAGATTTTTGCCCGGGAGGGCCGACAATGTTCATCCAGACCGAAGAAACCCCGAACCCCGCGACGCTGAAATTCATCCCCGGCCGCGCCGTCATGCCGTCGGGCACCGCCAATTTCACCTCGGCCGACGAGGCCAAGCGCTCGCCGCTGGCCGAGCGGCTGTACGACGTCGAGGGCGTCAACGGCGTGTTCCTGGGCTCGGATTTCGTCACGGTCACGAAGACGGCGGACAAGGACTGGCACCTGATGAAGCCCGCGATCCTCGGCGTCATCATGGAGCATTTCACCGCCAACCGGCCGGCGATCGTCGAGGCCGCCGCCGCGTCCGGCGAAGGCGGCGCGGCCGACAGCGAGATCGTGACGCAGATCAAGGAGCTCTTGGAGACGCGCGTGCGCCCGGCCGTGGCCCAGGACGGCGGCGACATCATCTTCCAGGGCTTCGAGGACGGCGTGGTGCTTCTGCACTTGCAGGGCTCGTGCTCGGGCTGCCCCAGCTCGACCGCCACGCTGAAGATGGGCATCGAGAACATGCTGAAGCACTACATTCCCGAAGTGACCGAGGTGCGCGCGGTCTAGGCGCAGAAAACCGAAGAACCGCCAAGACACCAAGTCACCAAGAAGATTTCGGCGCGGCCCTTGCGGCCGCGCTTTTCATTTCAGCTTGGTGTCTTGGCGGTTTCCTGATTTTCGCTATTGCACCAGGAACGGAATGCCGAGCCACCGCCAGCGCCCCTCCGGTCCCGGCATGGTGCAGTTGACGCGCGCGCGGCCGGCCGGCAATTCGCCCAAGAGCCGCACCTCGACCCGCGCCTCGCCCAGCACCTCGACCGTCGCGCGCCCCTGGCCTGCGGCAAAGCAGTTGAGCTGATCCAGCCCGCCGAGCGGCGGATCGACCGTGAAGCCGAGCGTCGGCGGATTGGGCCGCGTCACGCGCGGATCGGCCGGCACCAGGTCCTTGATCGGCAGCGCCAGCGCGTCGGCCACGATGCGGAACCGGTCCATGTCGCCGTAGGTCTGGCTCAACAGGAAGCGCGGCAGGGTCAGCATGCCCAGGCTTTTATGCGCCGCGCCGGAATGCTCGCCGAACGCGGCCTCGATGCCGGCCTCGGCCACGGCCGCGATTGTCGACGCGGTGAATTCGCCCTGCGGATAGGCCAGGAACCGCGGCGCGCGGCCCAGTTCCTGCTGCATTTTCTTGATCGCCCTCGCAAGCTCGGTCTTCACGCGCTCGACTGGCATGGCGGCAAGGCTGATCCCGCTGGGTCCGGTGATGCCGATCTCCACCCCGCCCGAAGCCATTTCGCTCAACTGCTCCCAGCCCAGGTGGTCGGTCCGGTTGCCCGGCCGGTCGGCGCCGATGAACACGGCCATCGGCATATTGGCGGCTTTCAGTTTCGGCCAGACCGTGCGTTGCAGGGCGCGATCGCCGGAATCGAAGGTCAGCGCCACGACGCGTTGGGGCAAGGCGCGACCCTGTTTCAGCGCGTCGACGATGTCGCCGAGCTTCATAATTTTGTACGGGCCGGATTGCAGTTCCTTGATATGCGCGTCGAACTGCGCCGCGGTCACGGTGCTGTTGACCGGCCCGTTGGCGATGCGCGGATAGACCAGGATCACGGCTGAATCGGCTGCCCGGGCGGGCATGGCCGCGGCGAGCGCAAGCGCGGCCGCGGCGGCCAGTGCTGTCGCGTGCGCCGCGGCGCTCACATCATCGTCGGCGCCTGGGCGCCGTCTTCGATCAGGGGATAGCGGCGGGGCTGGAACAGTTGATAGTGCCACCATTCCTTGGAATAAAAGTCCCAGCCCGCGCCCGACATCAATCCCAGCAGCAGAAAGCGATTGCGCTGGGCCTCGGGCGACACGGTAGTGTCGGCGTGATAGGACAGCGGCGTTATGGCGTCGAACCCGGTGCCCATTTCCAGCACGACCCCGGCGGGCGTGGCGAGCGTCAGATCCACCGCCACGCCGCGGCTATGATGCGATCCGCGCCGCGGGTCGGCGATGAACTCGGTGTTCGGCGTATGATTCCACAACGCCCATTGCGCCGCGGACGGCCGGTAGGCGTCGAAGATGTAAAGGCGCAAGCCCAACGGCCGCGCCAGATCCGCCGCGCGCCGCAACGCCTGGGCGGCGTCGGGATGCAGAAAACACAGCGGCCTTTTATAGATCGGCTTGCCGGTCAGGTTGTCCGCCGTGGCGTAGCGCAGATCGACGAAGCCGTCGAACGTTGGGGCCGCGATCTCGACCAAGGCGGAGGCGGCGGAGGATTCGGCGACGGTGTCGAGCATGGGCAAACGATAGCACGGCGCGGAAACGAATGGACCGGCCGCGCATGACCGTCATCCTGGCTTTCGACTGCGCCGGGGCCGCGTGCTCGACCGTTCTGTGGCGCGACGGCGAGACGCTGGCGCGCCGCACGCGCGCGCAACGCCACGGCCAGGCGGAAGTGCTGCTGCCGATGATCGGCGAAACGCTGCAAGAAGCGGGAATGGGCTATGGCGATCTTGCCGCCATCGCCACCACCACCGGTCCGGGATCGTTCACGGGACTGCGCGTCGGGCTTGCCGCCGCGCGCGGCTTGAGACTGGCGACCGGCATCAAAACCGTCGGCGTCAGTAC
>JAHFPH010000028.1:20804-27822 GCA_023266845.1 Rhodospirillaceae bacterium | reverse complement strand
GCACGCCGTGACCGAGGATGAACGGCGTGGCCGCGCGGTGCTCGCCGCGATCGACAGCCGGCGCGACGAAATCTTCGTTCAGGCGTTCGACGGCGACCTCAAGCCGCTCGGAGCGCCGGCGGTGCTGACGCCCGGGGCCGCCGCCGCCGCGGCGCCTAGAGGCGCGCTGGTGCTGACGGGCGACGCCGCCCAGCCGCTCTTGGCCGCGCTCGGCGGGCGCAATGCGAAACTCGCGCGCGGGGCAGGCGCGATCGACGCGGCGGTGGTCGCGGCGCTGGCCGCCGCGCGGCTCGGCGACAAGGACTTGCCGCCGCTCAGGCCGCTTTATCTGCGTCCGCCGGACATCACGCCCCAGCCCGCGCGGCGCAAATGAAGTTCCCGGGCAACTGGGCAATCCGTCCTTTAACCGCGGACGACGCGCCCGTGCTCGCGGCGTTGCACCGCGACGGTTTCGCCGAGCCGTGGTCCACCGAGACTTTCGCGGGACTTCTGATGCTGCCCGGCGCGTTCGGGCAGCTTGCTTCCGCGCAAGGGCAACCGGCCGGGTTCGTGCTGGCGCGCGTCGCCGCCGACGAGGCCGAAATCCTGACGCTCGCCGTGTCGGCGAGCCAGCGCCGACGCGGCCTGGGCGCGAAGCTGGCCGAGCTCGCTTCGGCTGAAGCGGCAACCCAGGGCGCCACGCGCCTGTTTCTGGAAGTCGCCGTCGACAACGCCGCGGCTGAGGCCCTCTATCGCGCGCTCGGCTTCGCCGAGATCGGCAGGCGGCCCGGTTATTACGGCAAGCCGGGGCAGAAAAAACTGGACGCGCTGTTGATGTCCTTGCCGCTTCGCTCGCCGCCCGGCCGGGGTTGAAGCGGCCCCGCGCCAGGGCCTGGCGCCACGGTCGCAGTTGAGACTCGTTCGCGGCTTTGCGGCCTGGGCTGACCCCCTATTCCCGGGCTATAGTAATTCGCAATCACCGCTGCCCGGCTGAACCGGCCGGGCCGGGCGTGAACGCCTTTGCAAGGGGAGAGGCGAGTGACGTCCAGGATCGAGAGGCTTTGCCAGGATAAAGGGTTGAAGATGACCGAGCAGCGCCGCGTGATCGCGCGCGTGCTGTCGGAAGCCCACGACCATCCCGATGTCGAGGCGCTGCACCACCGCGCCACCGCCGTCGATCCGCGCATCTCGATCGCCACGGTCTATCGCACCGTGCGCCTGTTCGAGGAGGCGAATATCCTCGAGAAGCACGACTTCCGCGACGGCCGCTCGCGTTACGAGGAAATCCCGGAATCGCACCACGACCACCTGATCGACATCGAAAGCGGCAAGGTGATCGAATTCCGCAACGAAGAGATCGAGGGCCTGCAGCGCGCCGTGGCCGAGAAGCTGGGCTATCGGCTGATGGACCACCGGCTCGAGCTTTATGCCGTGCCGATGAAGCGCGACGAAAGCAAGAACCGGCGCTGATCCGGCGTTGCAAATCCGCTTTCCACCCCGCCTGTCCGGTCCGGCTTGTGCCGGGGGTGGGGCGGGTGCTATCCTCGTGAAATGACAAAGAATTCCAGGGTTTACCGCCCCCGGGCCGGGGAATTTTCCAGGGTCCGGCAAGGGTTTACGCCGCCGCCCTGCCGCGGGCGGCGCGGGCGCGAGGATTGATGCCGGGACCCGTGGCCAAGCGCGTCTATATCAAGACCTATGGCTGCCAGATGAACGTCTACGACTCCGCCCGCATGGCGGACGTTCTGGCGCCGCTGGGTTATGCGCCGTGCGATGCGCCCGAGGACGCCGACATGGCGGTGGTCAACACCTGCCATATCCGCGAGAAGGCGGCCGAGAAGGTGTATTCCGAGCTTGGCCGGCTCGCGCGCATCAAGGCCGAGCGCCGGCGCGAAGGCGCGACCTACATGATCGCCGTCGCCGGCTGCGTCGCCCAGGCCGAGGGCGAGGAGATGCGCCGCCGCGCGCCGTTCGTCGATATCGTCTGTGGGCCCCAGGCCTATCACCGCCTGCCCGAGTTGGTGGCGCGGGCCAGGCGCGAGGGCGGCGCGGTCGACACCGAGTTCCCGGCGGAGTCCAAGTTCGATTTCCTGCCCGAGGCGTCGGCGCCGCAGGGCGTGGCCGCGTTCCTTAGCGTGCAGGAGGGCTGCGACAAATTCTGCACCTTCTGCGTCGTGCCCTATACGCGCGGCGCCGAAGTTTCGCGGCCCGTGGCCGCGGTGATGGACGAGGCGCTGAAGCTCGTGGGCCAGGGCACGCGCGAAATCACCCTGCTGGGCCAGAACGTCAACGCCTATCACGGGCTGGGGCCCGACGGAAAATCCTGGGGCCTCGGCCGCCTGATCCGCGCGCTGGCCGGCATCGACGGCCTGTGGCGCATTCGCTACACCACCTCGCATCCCCTCGATATGGACGGCGAGCTGATCGAGGCGCATCGCGACGTGCCGGCGCTGATGCCGTTCCTGCATCTGCCCGTGCAATCGGGTTCCGACGCGGTGCTCCGGCGCATGAACCGTCGGCACGACACGGCCGGCTATCTGCGCACGATCGAGCGCTTGCGCCGGGCGCGGCCCGATCTGGCGCTGTCGTCGGATTTCATCGTCGGATTCCCCGGCGAAACCGACTCCGACTTCGAAGCGACCTTGAAGCTGATCGCCGATATCGGTTTCGCCCAAGCCTTCTCCTTCAAATACAGCCCGCGCCCCGGCACCCAGGCCGCCGAGATGGCGGATCAGGTGCCCGAGGACGTGAAGGACGCGCGGCTTCACCAGCTTCAGGCGCTGCTGCGCCGGCAGCAGGACGCGTTCAACCTGGCTTGCGAAGGCCGCGTGGTCGAGGTGCTGTTCGACCGGCCCGGCCGCCGCCGCGGCCAAAGCATGGGCCGCAGCCCGTGGCTGCAGCCCGTGCATGTGAACGACGACGTGCGCCTGGGCGAGCTCAGGCCGGTGCGCATCGTCAAATCTCTCGCCAACAGCCTCGCGGGGGTGGCGGCGTGAGCGGCCCAACCCCGGTCGCGGTGGGCGCGCCGATCCTGATGCAGTTCGACGACAATTCGCTGCTGCAACTGCTCTACGGCGAACACGACCAGCATCTGGCGCGCATCGAGCAACGCTTGGGCGTGTCGCTGGTCTCGCGCGGCAACCGCCTGGCGATCGAGGGCCCGCCGGGCAGCCAGGAAATGGCGCGCGCCACGCTGAACTCGCTTTACGACCGCTTGAAGCTGGGGCGCCCTGTCAGTGGGGCGGAAGTCGACGCGGCGTTGCGCATGGCGGCGGCCGGGCACGACCCGGCGTCGCTGGCCGCCGCGCCGGCAAAGGGCGCGGGGCGCGACGCGCTGGCGCGGTTCGTGGGCGCGGACCACTCCATCATCACCCGCAAGCGCCACGTCTTTCCGCGCTCGCCCAACCAGGCCGCCTATATCCGCGCGCTGCAGGAGCACGAGATGGTGTTCGGCCTGGGCCCGGCCGGCACGGGCAAAACCTATCTGGCCGTCGCCATGGCCGTGGCGATGATGCTGGCGGGGCGCGTGGACCGCCTGATCCTGTCGCGCCCGGCGGTCGAGGCGGGCGAGCGGCTGGGCTATCTGCCGGGCGATCTGCGCGAGAAGGTCGATCCGTATCTGCGCCCGCTCTACGACGCGCTGTACGACATGCTGCCCGCCGACCAGGTGGCCAAGCGCCTGGCCAGCGGCGAGATCGAGGTGGCGCCGCTCGCCTTCATGCGCGGCCGCACGCTGGCCAATTCGTTCACGATCCTCGACGAGGCGCAGAACACGACGCCGGTGCAAATGAAGATGTTCCTGACGCGACTGGGCGAGAACGGCCGCATGGCCGTGACCGGCGATCCCAGCCAGGTCGATCTACCGCGCGGCGCCGTGTCGGGGTTGAACGTGGCGCAGGAAATCCTGAACGACGTCCAGGGCATCCATTTTATCCGCTTCACCGACATGGACGTGGTGCGCCATCCGCTGGTTACGCGCATCGTGCGCGCCTACGAGGCCGCCGAAGCTCCGCCGCTCGATCTGGGGCCAGGCAAGAATGCGCGCTGACCCAAACCGCGCCCGCGTCAGCGTGGGCGTCGTGATGAAAAGCGCGTCCTGGATCCGCGCCATCCCCGGCGCAGCCCGGCTCGCGCGCCGCGCCGCGCGCGCCGCCACGGCGGCGGCCGGCCCCAAGCGGGGCGGCGAGATCGCCGTGGTGCTGGCCGACGACGCAACGCTCAAGCGCCTCAACCGCGACTATCGCGGCAAGGACAAGCCCACCAATGTGCTGTCCTTTCCGCTCACCGGCGGGGACTTGCTGGGCGACGTCGTGCTGGCGCGCGAAACCGTGCTGCGAGAAGCGGCGGAACAGGGAAAAACGCCCGCGGATCATCTGGCGCATCTGGTGGTGCACGGCGTTTTGCATCTGTTCGGCCACGACCATCAGCGCGCGGCCGAGGCCAGGCGCATGGAGGCGCTGGAAGTAAGGGTGTTGCGGACTTTACGCATCGCCAATCCCTATCGCGCGCCGGCGGCGCGCAAAGCGGCATGAGCGCCGACACCTCGCAACGCGCGGCGCAAGCCCCCGCGGCGGAGACGAAGCCGCGGATCACCCGCGCCTGGCGCGATCTGCTGCGCGGCCTGGTGCGCCCGCGCGCCGGCCAGGAGCTGATGGAGACGATCGACAACATCATCGAAACCCAGGAACAACCCCAGCCCGCCGATGTCAGCCCGCAGGAACGCGTGCTGCTGGCGAACCTGCTGAAGTTCCGCACCCAGACGACGCAGGACGTGCGCGTGCCGCGCGCCGACATCGTGGCGGTCGAGGCCGCCACCGGCTTCGACGCGCTGGTCAGCGTGCTGGTGGCGCAGCAGCACTCGCGCATTCCGGTCTATCGCGAAACGCTGGACGACGTGATCGGCATGGTCCACGTCAAGGACGTGGTGGCGTGCCTGGCCGGCAGCCGCGTGTTCGACTTGCAATCGGTGCTACGGCCAGTGCTGTTCGTGTCGCCTTCCATGCGCGTGCTCGACCTGTTGCTGGAAATGCGCCGCACCCGGCTGCACATGGCGATGGTGGTCGACGAGTTCGGCGGCGTGGACGGCCTGGTCACGATCGAGGACCTGGTCGAGGAGATCGTCGGCGAAATCGAGGACGAGCACGACGTGGACGAAGGGCCGAAGCTGGTTTCCGCCAACGACGGCACGATCCTGGCCGACGCGCGCGCCACGGTCGAGGAGTTCGAGCATCGCGTCGGCGCAATCCTGAACGACGAGGAGCGCGCGCAGAGCGACACGCTGGGCGGGTTGGTCGTGGCGCTGGCCGGGCGCGTGCCCAGCCGGGGCGAGCTGGTGTTCCACCCCTCGGGCCTCGAGTTCGAGGTGCTGGACGCCGATCCGCGCCGGGTCAAGCGCCTGCGCGTGCGCAACATCCAGCGTAAGCCGACGGAAGGGGCGTGAGCCGCGCTTGCGCCGCGCTCGCGGCGCTGCGATCGAAATCGACGGGACTGCGCGGCTGGCGGCGCTGGCTGGCGTTGGCTGGCCTGGGCGCGCTGATGGCGCTGGCCCTGCCGCCGTTCCATCTGGTGCCGCTCGCCGCCGTGGCGCTGCCCGGCCTGGTGTGGATGGTCGACTCGGCGCCGGGACCGCGCGCCGCCTTCGCCGCGGGCTGGTTGTTCGGCTTCGGGCATTTCCTCGCCGGCCTGTGGTGGATCGTCAACGCGCTGTTGCTGTTCGGCTGGCAGTTCCTTCCGGTCTATCCGATCGTCATCTGCGTGCTGCCGTCGATCCTGGCGGTTTTCATCGGGCTGGCCTGCGCGGCGCTGCGGCTGACGCCGGTCGCCGGCCCCGCGCGCATCGTTGCCTTCGCCGGATACTGGGTCGCGTTCGAATGGCTGCGCGCCTATGCGTTCAGCGGCTTCCCGTGGAATCTCGCGGGCTATATGTGGGCGTTCTCGGACGCGACGATCCAGCCTGCCGCGCTCGGCGGCGTCTACCTGCTCAGCCTCGTCGGCGTCGCGGCGCTCTCGATGCCGGCGCTGCTGGCGGATCGCGCGCCGGGCCGCGGTACCTTCGCCTCGGTCGGACTCGCTGCGCTGGCGCTGATCGCGGTATACGGTTTCGGCGCGCTGCGCCTGGCCGATGCGCCGGCGTTGGGGAGCGACGTCGTGCCCGGCGTCACGGTGCGCGTCGTCCAACCCAACGTGTCGCAGGCCGAGAAGTGGAGCCGCGCGCGGCACGAGGCGAATTTCGACCGCCTGCTGCGGCTGAGCTCCGCGCCCGGTCCGGCGCCCGTCACCCTTATCGTCTGGCCCGAAACCGCGGCGACGTTTTTCCTGGCCGAGCAGCGCGCGGCGCTGGCGCAGGTGGCGGCGGTGGTGCCGTCCGGCGGCTTGCTGCTCACGGGCGCCCCACGGCGCGGCGCCGAAGGCGGCGAGCGGCGCCTGTGGAACAGCCTGCTGGCAATCGACAACGCCGGGCGCGTGCTCGCCAGTTTCGACAAGTTCCATCTCGTGCCGCTGGGCGAATACGTGCCGCTCAAGGGTTATCTGCCCCTGACCAAGGTGGTCGAGGGCGCGTCCGACTATTCGCCCGGCCCCGGGCCGCGCACGCTGCATCTTCCCGGCCTGCCGCCGGTCGGTCCGCTGATTTGCTACGAGGTGATCTTCCCCGGCCAGGTGCTGGACCGCGCCGACCCGCCGCGCTGGCTGCTCAATATCACCAATGACGGCTGGTACGGCGACAGCCCCGGCCCGCGCCAGCATTTCGCCATCGCCCGGCTGCGCGCGGTGGAAGAGGGGTTGCCGCTGGTGCGCGCGGCCAATACCGGCATATCGGGCGTGGTGGATGCCTATGGCCGGGTGGTCAGCCGGCTGGAGCTCGGCCGCACGGGCGTGGTGGATGCCGGTCTGCCGCGAGCGCTTGAACGCCCACCGCTCTATGGGCGATGGGGCGATTGGTGCGTGCTGGCCGAGTTGGCCTTAACCCTGTTTCTGTGCGGCATCTTGGCGCGCGTGCAGCGATTTCGCGCCAAATGACTGATATAGAAGTTGCGATTCT
>JAHFPH010000028.1:953-20704 GCA_023266845.1 Rhodospirillaceae bacterium | reverse complement strand
AGAAGTTGCGATTCTCGCGAGATTGACGCATTTAGTCGATAGAATTTAGCGGCGTTCCGGCGGCAAAGCCGGGCATTCGAGGAGGGTTTCGGCAACCATGGCAGCTCGTGCGAAAGCGAAACGTCCAGGTCCGCGCCGGCGGCGCGGCGGCGGATCGCACCCGATCGACGTGCATGTTGGCTCGCGCATCCGTCTGCGCCGCACGCTTTTGGGCCTCAGCCAGGAAAAGCTCGGCGAGATGATCGGATTGACGTTCCAGCAGGTGCAGAAATACGAGCGCGGCTCGAACCGCGTCGGCGCCAGCCGGATGTTCGACCTGTCGCGCGTGCTGGACGTGCCGATGTCGTTCTTTTTCGAGGATATGGACGACAGTAAGTCGGCCAAGCCGGGGCGCCGGCGCGGTGCGGGCGAAGAACGCTCGGGCTACACCGCCTCGGGCATGCCGATCACCAAGCGCGAGACGCTGGAGCTGGTGCGCGCCTATTACCACATCGACGACGGCGACGTGCGCAAGCGCGTCTTCGATCTGGTCAAGGCGATGGGCGCCGCCGCCGCCGCCTGAGCGGGGCGCAGCGATGGGCAGCGGCCCCATCGCGGCCCGCGTCCGTTGATCCGCCAATCCCCTTGACGAGGCCTGCAAAGCCCGTCACAAGAACCGCCCGTTCCTTGAAACGCCGTACGCGAAGGCAATAACCGCCGCGCGCGGCACCGATGAGGGGGGCTCTCCTTGCCGCTCACCGATTACGTTTTCACCAGCGAATCCGTCTCCGAAGGCCATCCGGACAAGGTCTGCGACCAGATTTCCGACGCCGTGGTCGACGCCTTCCTGGCGGTCGATCCCCACGCGCGCGTGGCGTGCGAGACGCTGGCGACCACCAATTTCCTGTGCATGGCGGGCGAGGTGCGGCTGAACAAAAAGGCCTGCGGTCCGCGCGCGCCGATGCTGAAGAACGGCAAGATCAACACCGCCAAGATCGACGCGCTGGCGCGCGACGCGGTCAAGGGCATCGGCTACGCGCAAAAAGGCTTCCACTGGAAGCACGCCAAGGTGTTGGTCAAGCTGCACGGCCAGTCGGCCGACATCGCCCAGGGCGTGGACGCCGCCGGCAACAAGGACGAGGGCGCCGGCGACCAGGGCATCATGTTCGGCTATGCCTGCGACGAGACGCCCGAGCTGATGCCGGCGCCGATCCAGTACGCGCACAACATCCTGCGCGCGATCAGCGAGGCGCGCCACGCCGGCAACGAGCCGATGCTGCTGCCCGACGCCAAGTCGCAGGTAACCCTGCGTTACGTGCACGGCCGGCCGGCCGCCTGCGCCGCCGTCGTGGTTTCGACCCAGCACGCCGAGAAGGACAAGAAAGGCAAGGAGCTCGAGGCCGGCGACGTGAAGACGATCGTGCGACCCTATGTCGAAAAAGTGCTGCAGAGCGTCGGCATGCCGAGCGAGGGCAGTTTTTACGTCAACCCGACCGGCCGCTTCGTGATCGGCGGTCCGGACGGCGACACGGGGCTGACGGGCCGCAAAATCATCGTCGACACTTATGGCGGCGCGGCCCCGCATGGCGGCGGCGCGTTCTCGGGCAAGGACCCGACCAAGGTCGACCGCTCGGCGGCCTATGCCGCGCGCTACCTCGCCAAGAACGTGGTGGCCGCGGGCCTGGCCCGGCGCTGCGTCATTCAGCTTGCCTACGCGATCGGCGTGTCGCACCCCTTGTCGGTGTATGTCGACACCCAGGGCACCGGCGAGGTCGACGAGCAGAAACTGTCGACGGTGCTGCAGGAGCTGGTGAACCTGAGCCCGCGCGGCATCCGCGAGCACTTGGCGCTGAACAAGCCGATCTATCAGCGCACCGCGGCCTATGGCCATTTCGGCCGCGAACCCGGCAAGGACGGCAGCTTCTCGTGGGAGAAGACCGATCTGGTGCCGCAGCTCAAGACCGCGTTCAACGGGCGCTAAGCCCCGCGGTATTCGCGGCGCGGGACTCGGATGACCGATCCCGCCAAGCACGGCCAGTTGCGGACTTTCGGACGGCGGCGCGGGCGTCCCTTGCGCCCGCAGCGCGCCGAGTTGATGCGCGATCTGCTGCCGCTGATCCGCGTGCCGGAAACGGCGCTGGCGGCGAAAAACCTCGACCCGCGCGCGCTGTTCGATCGTCGGCCGAAGGAAGTGTGGCTGGAGCTCGGTTTCGGCGCGGGTGAGCATCTGGCGGCGCAGGCGGCGCTCCATCCCGATTTCGGCTTCATCGGCTGCGAGCCGTTCGAGAACGGCGTCGCCGTGCTGCTCAGCCACGTCGCCGCCGGGAATCTGTCCAACATCCGCGTGCTGCCGGATGACGGGCGGCCCCTGGTCGAAGCCCTCGGCGATGCGTCGGTCGCGCGCATTTTCGTGCTGTTTTCCGATCCCTGGCCCAAGAAGCGACATCACCGCCGTCGCCTGGTCTCGGCCGCGATGCTCGACCAGTTCGCGCGCATTCTCGCCGACGGCGGCGGATTGCGCCTGGCCACCGACGACATGGCCTACGCGGCCGAGATGGACACGCTGACCGCCGCGCATGAAGCTTTCGAGCGCATCGGCGGCGGCATGACGGCCAGGGGCTGGCGTCCCGCCGACGCGCCGCAAAGCCGCTATGAGCAAAAAGCGCGGCGCCTGGGCGACCTGCCGGTTTTCATCGACTGCCGGCGCCGGCGGCGCGCGGGCTGAAAGCCTGGAGTTCAGGCCGGGTTCCCCTTGCGGCAGGGGGGGAAATGGTCTAGAACCGCGCCGTTGCATAAGGGTCCGGTTGACACGGACCCCAAACACTAAGAATGGGCCGGCGGCCCATTTTTTTGTGACCCGATCAAGAGCTAAGCCCTTGACCGGCTTGGGGTCCGGGCAGGCCGGACCTAACGGCAATCAAACGGATGCAAGGAACGGGTTTTGAGCGATCCCGTGGGCGAGATCACGCGGCTGATCGAGCCGTCGCTGTCGGCGATGGGCTATCAGCTCGTGCGCGTGCAGCTTTCGGGCGGCCAACAGCGGCCGACCGTGCAGATCATGGCCGAGCGCAGCGACGGCTCGGGCATGACGGTCGAGGACTGCACCGAGGTCAGCCGCGCGGTTTCGGCGCTGCTGGACGTGGCGGATCCGCTGCCGGTTTCCTACATGCTCGAGGTCAGCTCCCCCGGCATCGACCGGCCGCTGACCCGCCCGGCCGACTATCAGCGCTTCGCCGGGCACGAAGCCAAGCTCGAGACGCGCTGGCCGGTCGCCGGCAAGCGGCGTTTCCGCGGCCGGCTTTTGGGCGTGGAGGGCGAGGTGGTGCGCATGAAGACCGAGGAAGGCGAGATCGCGCTGCCGCTCAGCGAGATCGAGCGCGCCAAGCTGGTGCTGACGGATGAATTGATCGCGGCCAGTTTGCGCCGCGCCGAACAACACTGAGGATCAGGGACGTCGATCACGACGCGATTGGAATCATGGAAACCGTAACGATACCCCGCGTTGAACTTCTGCAAGTGGCCGATGCCGTGGCCCGCGAGAAAGGCATCGAGCGCGAGCAGGTGCTGGAGGCGATGGAGCTGGCGATCCAAAAGGCCGGCCGCTCCAAGTACGGCCACGAGCACGACATCCGCGCCACCATCGACCGCACCAACGGCGCGGTGCGCCTGGCGCGTTATCGCCAAGCGGCCGATCCGGTCGAGAACGAGGCGACGCAGATGCCCCTCAAGGCGGCGCAGAAGCTGGATAAGTCCATCGAGCTCGGCGGCTTCGTCGTCGACGAGCTGCCGCCGATCGATTTCGGCCGCATCGCCGCGCAGACCGCCAAGCAGGTGATCGTGCAGAAAGTGCGCGAGGCCGAGCGCGACCGCCAGTTCGAGGAGTTCAAGGACCGCGTGGGCGAAATCGTCAACGGCCTGGTCAAGCGCCTGGAATTCGGCAACGTGACGGTGGACTTGAGCCGCGCCGAGGCGGTGCTGCGTCGCGACGAAATGCTGCCGCGCGAGAACTTCCGCCGCGGCGACCGCGTGCGCGCCTATATCTACGACGTCAGGCGCGAGCAGCGGGGCCCGCAGATCTTCCTGTCGCGCACCCATCCGCAGTTCATGGCCAAACTCTTTGCCCAAGAGGTCCCCGAAATCTACGACAACATCATCGAGATCAAGGCGGTGGCGCGCGACCCCGGCAGCCGCGCGAAAATCGCGGTGATCTCGCACGACAGCGGCATCGATCCCGTCGGCGCCTGCGTCGGCATGCGCGGCAGCCGCGTGCAGGCCGTGGTCAGCGAGCTGCAGGGCGAGAAAATCGACATCATTCCCTGGTCGCAAGACCCCGCGACCTTCGTGGTCAACGCGCTGGCCCCGGCCGAGGTCGCCAAGGTGGTGCTGGACGAGGACGCGCACCGCATCGACGTCGTGGTGCCCGACGAGCAGCTGTCGCTCGCGATCGGCCGGCGCGGCCAGAACGTGCGGCTGGCCTCGATGCTCACGGGCTGGAACATCGACATCCTGACGGAGCGCGAGGAGTCCGAGCGCCGCCAGGAGGAATTCAAGACCCGCTCGCAACTGTTCATCGACGCGCTGGACGTCGAGGAAGTGATCGCGCATCTGCTGGTCACCGAAGGCTTCAGCACGATCGAAGAAATCGCGCTGGTGCCGCCGGAAGAGCTGGCGGCGATCGAAGGCTTCGACGAGGCCGTGGCGCAGGAGCTGAAGAAGCGCGCCGAAACCTGGCTGGAAGAGCGCGAGGCGCGCTTCACCGCCAAGCGCAAGGAGCTGGGCGTGACGGACGAGGTGGCGGCGCTGCCCGGCATCACGTCCGAGATGCTCGCCAAGCTGGGCGAGGCGGGGGTCAAGACGCTGGACGATTTCGGCGACCTGGCGACCGACGAGCTGCTGGAGTTGTTCAAGGGCCTGGTCTTCACCGAGGAACAGGCCAATACCGCCATCATGGCCGCGCGCCAGCACTGGTTCGACAAGGACGGCGCGGCCCCGGCGGCCGAAGGCAAAACCGCTTAACGGACGGACGCGAAGGCGATGACGCTGGTGGAAACGATGGACCGGAGCGGGGCGGAGGAAGCGCGTGGCGAACGCGCGGCCGGGCCGTTGCGCCGCTGCATCGCCACGGGCGTCGACGCGCCGCGCCGGCATCTGCTGCGCTTCGTGCTGTCGCCCGACGGCGCGCTGACGCCCGACATCGCCGCACGGCTGCCGGGTCGCGGCGCGTGGCTTACGCCCAGCGCCGCCGCCATCGAGGCGGCGGTGAAAAACCGGCTGTTCAACCGCGCCTTCGGCGGCCCGGTCACAACGTCCGAAGATCTTGCGGTGCTGATCGAGCGTCTATTGGCCGCGCGCATGGTGGACACGCTGGGCCTCGCGCGCCGCGCGGGCCAGGCGGTCAGCGGCCACGACAAGGTCGAGGAATGGATCGCCCGCGGCCGCGCCCGCATCGTGCTGGTGGCGCGCAACGCCGCCGACAACGCCCAGCGCCGCGCGCGCGCGCCCGAAGGCGGGGCGCTGATCCGCGTGCTCGGCGCCGAAGAGATTGGCCGCGCCTTCGCCAAGGAGCGCGCCGTGCATGCCGCGCTCGCCGAAGGCGAGCTCGGCCGCAAGCTGATCGACGATTCAATCCGGCTCGCGGGCCTGCGCCCGCCTGTCCAACTCGCGGGCCCGCGCCCGACGGGCGACGAACGAGGCAGCGAAAGAGCATGACGGAAAGCAAGGACACCCAGTCCGACAAAAAAAAGCTCAGCCTTGCGCCGCGCGGCAAGCTGGAGCTGAAGAAGACGGTCGAGACCGGCCAGGTCCGCCAGAGCTTCTCGCATGGCCGCAGCAAGACCGTGACGGTCGAAGTCAAGCGCAAGCGCACCATCACCGCCGGCATGCCCGAAACGCCGGTGCGCGCGGCGGCCGAAAGCGCCGTGCCCGCGGCCGAAGCCGAGCGCAAGCCGCCGCACATCCTGACCAAGGACGAGCGCGCGCAGCGCCTGCGCGCGCTGCAAGGCGCGATCAAGGACGAAGAGGCGCGGCGGATCGCCGATATCGAGGAGCACCGCCAGCAAGAGGAAGAGCAGCGCCAGCGCAAGGCCGTCGAAGATCGCCGCGCAGGCGAAGAGGCGCGCCGCAAGAGCGAGGAAGAAGACCGCCGCCGCCAGGCCGAAGAAGAACGCCGCCGCGCCGAGGAAGAACGCCGCGGCGAGCGCGAGGCCAAGGCCAAGCCGGGTGCGCCGCATCCCGCCAAGAGCCCGGGCGTGCCCGTGGTCGAGGAGGAAGAAGAGGAATCGCGCGCCCGCGCCAGGCGCGGCGGGCTGAAGGCCGACCTGAAGCCCAAGCGCCCGACCGCGCGCCTGGGCGAGGAGCGCCGGCGCACCGGCAAGCTGACCGTCACCCGCGCGCTGGACGACACGGACGACGAACGCACGCGCTCGCTCGCCGCCGTCAAGCGCGCGCGCGAGAAGGAGCGTCAGCGGCAGCAACAGCAGACCGCGCCGGAAAAGATCGTCCGCGACGTGGTGATCCCCGAGACCATCACGGTGCAGGAGCTCGCCAACCGCATGGCGGAGCGCGGCGCCGACGTCATCAAGGCGCTGATGAAGATGGGCGTGATGGCCACCATCAACCAGACCATCGACGCCGACACCGCCGAGCTGCTGGTGACCGAGTTCGGCCACAAGCTGAAGCGCGTGGCCGAATCGGACGTCGAGATCGGCCTGAAGGGCGCCGCCGACACGGACCAGGAGCTGGCGCCGCGCCCGCCGGTCGTCACGATCATGGGGCACGTCGATCACGGTAAAACGTCGCTGCTGGACGCGCTGCGCGAAACCGACGTGGCCAAGCACGAAGCCGGCGGCATCACCCAGCATATCGGCGCCTATCAGGTGCAACTCGCCTCGGGCAAGAAGATCACCTTCATCGACACGCCGGGCCACGCCGCGTTCACCGAAATGCGCGCGCGTGGCGCCAACGTCACCGACATCGTGGTGCTGGTGGTGGCGGCCGACGACGGCATCATGGAGCAGACGATCGAGGCGATTCGCCACGCCAAGGCTGCCAACGCGCCGATCATCGTGGCGATCAACAAGATCGACAAGGCCGAGGCCAACGCCGACAAGGTGCGCACCGAACTGCTGCGCCACGAAATCCAGACCGAGCAGATGGGCGGCGAGGTGCAGTCGGTCGAGGTCTCGGCGACCAAGAAGATCGGCCTGGACAAGCTGGAAGAAGCCATCCTGCTGCAGTCCGAGATCCTGGACCTGAAGTCCAATCCGAACCGCCCGGCCGAGGGCGCGGTGATCGAGGCTAGGCTCGACCGCGGCCGCGGCGTGGTGGCGACGGTGCTGATCCAGCGCGGCACGCTGAAGGTCGGCGACATCATGGTGGCCGGCGCCGAATGGGGCCGCGTGCGCGCGCTGAACGACGACCGCGGGCGCAAGATCAACCAGGCCGACCCCGCGACGCCGGTCGAGGTGCTGGGCCTCAACGCCATGCCGATGGCGGGCGACGAGTTCCTGGTGGCCGAAAACGAGGCGCGCGCGCGCGAAGTCTCGAGCTTCCGCCAGCAGAAAAAGCGCAGCGTCGCCGCCGCCGCCACGGCGCGCGGCACGGTCGAGCAGATCTTCTCGCGCATCGCCGCCGGCGAGGCGAAGGAGCTGCCGATGGTCATCAAGGCCGACGTGCAGGGCTCGATCGAGGCGATCGCCGCGTCCCTGCAGAAGATGTCGACCGAGGAAGTGGCCGTGCGCATCCTGCATTCCGGCGTGGGCGGCATCAACGAATCCGACATCACGCTGGCCAACGCGGTGCGCGGCGCGGTGATCGGCTTCAACGTCCGCGCCAACCCGCAGGCGCGCGAAATGGCCAAGCGCGATGGCGTGGACATCCGCTATTATTCGATCATCTATAACGTCATAGACGACGTGAAGGCGCTGCT
Organism: Rhodospirillaceae bacterium; assembly: GCA_023266845.1. GTDB lineage: Bacteria > Pseudomonadota > Alphaproteobacteria > JAEULC01 > JAEULC01 > JAEULC01. The sequence goes on along the minus strand of JAHFPH010000028.1, from coordinate 12,798 downwards.
CAGCGGCATGCTGGCGCCGATGGTGCGCGAGCGGTTCCTGGGCAACGCGCAGATCCTGCAGGTGTTCAGCGTCTCCAAGTCCGGCAAGGTCGCGGGCTGCAAGATCACCGAGGGCATCGTCAAGCGCGGCGCCAAGGTTCGCCTGCTGCGCGACAACGTGGTGGTCCACGAAGGGTCCTTGAAGACGTTGAAGCGCTTCAAGGACGAAGTCCGCGAGGTCAAGGAAGGTTTCGAATGCGGCATGGCGTTCGAGAACTACCAGGACATCCAGCAGGGCGACGTCATCGAATGCTTCGAGATGGAGGAAGTGGCGCGTCAGCTCGCATGACGCGTCGCTCGCGCTAGGCGCTTCCCCCGGCGCCGGCGCCGGAGGAAGCCCGGAATGTCCAGAGCCAAACCATCGTCCCGGCCGCCCGGCCAGCGCCAGTTGCGCGTCGGCGAGGAACTGCGCCACATCATCGCGCGGCTGCTCGACCGTGGCGAGCTCAGCGACCCGGCGCTGAGCGGCGTCTCGATCACCGTGTCCGAAGTGCGCGTCAGCCCGGACCTCAAGAACGCCACCGTGTTCGTCACGCCGCTGGGCGGCAAGGGCGCCGCCGAGGTGGTCAAGGCGCTGAAGCACGCGCAAGCCTATCTGCGCGGCTTGGTGGCGCGCGAGGTGCGGCTGCGCTACGTGCCGCGCTTCAATTTCGTGCTCGACACTTCGTTCGATTATGCCGGGCGGATCGACCGGATTCTCGCCGGCCTTCCCCCCGCCGGCGGAGGCGGGAAAGATGGCGCGTAAGCGGCGCGGCCGGCAGATCGACGGCTGGATCGTGATCGACAAGCAGGGCGGCATGACCTCGACCCAGGTGGTGGGTGCGGTGCGCCGGCTCTTGAACGCGGCCAAGGCGGGACACGCCGGCACGCTCGATCCGCTGGCCACCGGCGTCCTGCCGATCGCGCTCGGCCGGGCGACCAAAACCATCCCGCATTTGTCCGGGCGGCCGAAGCTGTATTGGTTCCGCTTGCGCTGGGGCGAGGCGCGCGCGACCGACGACGCCGAAGGGGCCGTCACCGAAACCAGCGACGTGCGGCCGGACGAGGCTTCGATCCGCGCCGCGCTGCCCAGCTTCACCGGCCGGATCGAGCAGGTGCCGCCGGCCTATTCCGCGGTCAAGGTCGCGGGCGCGCGCGCCTATGACCTGGCGCGCGAGGGCGCGCCGCCCAAGCTCGAGCCCCGCCCCGTGACGGTTTACCGCATCGAATTGTTAAGCATTCCGGACCGCGACCACGCCGAATTTCGGGTCGAATGCGCCAGCGGCACCTATATGCGGGGCTTGGCGCGCGACCTGGCCAGGGCCCTGGGCACGGTTGGGCATGTCGCAGCCCTGCGCCGTTTGCAAGTCGGCCCCTTCGCCGAAGCGGGCGCGATAACGCTGGATAAGCTCAAAGATTTGGGACATATTCCGCCGCCGATTACGCCGGTCGAGACCGTGCTGGACGACATCCCGGCACTGGCCGTGACCGGCGACGAGGCAAGCCGACTGCGCAGCGGGCAATCCATCGCTCTTCTGCGCCGCGCCGATCTGGAAAGACTCGAGGGTCTGAAGGACGGCGCGGAGGTCTGCGTCATGGCCGATGGCCGCGCGCTGGCGCTGGCACGGCGCGACGGAGCCACGGTTCGCCCCGTGCGTATGTTGAATTCAGTTCAGGAAGGAGATGACGATGTCGGTTACGGTCGAACGTAAGCAGGAAATCGTCAAGCAATTCGCCACCAAGGAAAACGACACCGGCTCGCCCGAAGTGCAGGTGGCGGTGCTCAGCGAGCGCATCAAGAACCTCACCGAGCATCTGGGCTCGCATGTCAAGGATCACCACTCGCGCCGCGGGTTGCTGGTCATGGTGGGCCAGCGCCGCCGGCTGCTCGATTATCTGAAACGCAAGGACGCCAAGCGTTACGACGATTTGATCGAACGCTTGGGGATTCGCCGCTGACCACGGCGTTTGAAGCAGGACCGACGGAAATGATTCCGATCGCGGCCGGCTTGTCGTGCATCGCACGGCGACGGGCGGACCAGCGTCGCGCGGACTTCCGGCATGCCCATGGTGGGTCAATGCCGGCGCCGCGCGCGTGCCGCCTTGGAATCCGCGCCGTATAGGGCGTGGTGGGCGTGGCGCAATCCGGCGCCGCGCCGTTTGTACGTGGAAGGACGTAAGTTCGATGTTCAACATTTTCCGCAAAGAGCTGGAATGGGGCGGGCGCAAGCTGGTGCTGGAAACCGGCAAGATGGCGCGCCAAGCCGACGGCGCGGTGCTGGCCACCTATGGCGAGACCGCCGTGCTGTGCGCCGTGGTCGGCGCCAAGACGCCCAGGGCGGGAATCGATTTCTTTCCGCTGACCGTGCACTACCAGGAAAAGACTTTCGCCGCCGGCAAGATTCCCGGTGGCTTTTTCAAGCGCGAAGGCCGGCCCAGCGAGAAAGAGGTTCTCACCTCGCGCCTGATCGACCGCCCGATCCGCCCGCTGTTCCTCGACGGCTTCCGCAACGAAGTGCAGGTGATCTGCACCTGCCTAAGCCACGATTTGGAGAACGACCCGGACATCGTGGCCCTGATCGGCGCGTCCGCCGCTCTTACGATTTCGGGCATCCCGTTCCTGGGACCGATCGCCGCTGCGCGCGTCGGCTATTTCGATGGCGAGTACAAGCTGAACCCGCAGCGCGATGAAATGTCGAGCTCGAACCTCGACCTGGTCGTGGCGGGCACCAGCGAAGGCGTGCTGATGGTCGAATCCGAGGCCAAGGAGCTGCCCGAGGACGTGATGCTTGGCGCCGTGATGTTCGGCCATAAAAGCTTCCAGCCCGTCATCGAGGCGATCGTGCAGCTGGCCGAGGCCTGCGCGAAGGAGCCGTGGAAGGTTCCCGAAGAGGCGGCCGGCGCGGCCGATCTGCGCAAGAAGGTCAAGGCCGCGGCCGAAGCGGGGCTGAAGCAGGCCTATTCGATCACCGCCAAGCAGGCGCGCCAGGACAAGGTGGCCGAGGTGAAGAAGGCGGCGCTGGCGGCGATGGGCGAGCCCGCGCCCGACGCCACGCTGTTCAGCGGAATCTTCAAGGACCTGGAGAGCGATGTCGTGCGCGGCGCGATCCTGGCGACCGGCAAGCGCATCGACGGGCGCGACGGCAAGACCGTGCGCCCGATCGTGTGCGAGGTGGGCGTGCTGCCGCGCGCGCACGGCTCGGCCCTGTTCACCCGCGGCGAGACCCAGGCACTGGTCGTGGCCACGCTCGGCACCGGCCAGGACGAGCAGATCATCGACGCGCTCGAGGGCGAGTACCGCGAGCACTTCCTGCTGCACTACAACTTCCCGCCCTATTCGGTGGGTGAAGCCGGGCGCATGGGAGCGCCGGGCCGGCGCGAAGTGGGCCACGGCAAGCTCGCCTGGCGCGCGGTGCATCCCCTGCTTCCGGCCAAGGAGACGTTCCCCTATACGCTGCGCGTGGTAAGCGAGATCACCGAGTCGAACGGCTCGTCCTCGATGGCCACGGTCTGCGGCTCGTCGCTGGCGATGATGGACGCGGGCGTGCCGCTGCCGCGTTCCGTGGCCGGCATCGCCATGGGCCTGATCAAGGAGGACAACGGCTTCGCCGTGCTGTCCGACATCTTGGGCGACGAGGACCATCTGGGCGACATGGACTTCAAGGTCGCCGGCACCGAATCCGGCGTCACCGCGCTGCAGATGGACATCAAGATCACCTCGATCACCGAGGCGATCATGCAGACCGCGCTCGCGCAGGCACGCGACGGCCGCCTGCACATCCTGGGCGAAATGAAGAAGGCGCTCGACCACGCGCGCGAGGCGGTCAGCTCGAACGCGCCGCGCATCACGGTCATCACCATCCCAAAGGACAAGATCCGCGAAGTGATCGGCACCGGCGGCAAGGTGATCCGCGAGATCACCGAGGCGACCGGCGCCAAGATCGACATCGAGGACGACGGCACCATCAAAGTGGCGGCCGTGGACGGAAATGCCAGCCAGAAGGCGATCGACTGGATCAAGGGCATCGTCGCCGAGCCGGAACTCGGCGTGATTTATACCGGCAAGGTGGTCAAGATCATGGATTTCGGCGCCTTCGTGAACTTCCTGGGCGCCAAGGACGGGCTGGTGCATATCAGCGAACTGGCCGCCGACCGCCGCCCGCAGACCGTGGACGAGATCGTCAAAGAGGGCGACTCGGTCAAGGTCAAGGTCATCGGCTTCGACGACCGCGGCAAGGTCAAGCTCAGCATGAAGCAGGTGGACCAAGCCACCGGCGCGGACCTGGGCGGCCCGGTCTCGAGCGAGCGGCCGCCGCCGCGCCGCCAGTTCCGGCGCTAGGGCTCGCCAGGGCCACGGGCGCTTAAACCCGGGCAAACCGGCGCGGCGTCTGGTAAAATGAACGGGCGGCGGGACGCAACGGAGGAAACGCGTTGGCGCTGGCATTGAACCCGCTGGTCATCTCGGGCCGTGAAGTGATGCCGCTGGTCGAAGGCGGCAAGGGCATCTCCGTGTCCAACGGGGAAAGCTCGGGCGCCTGGGCGGCCTCGGGCGGCGTCGGCACGTTCTCGGGCGTCAACGCCGACAGCTACGACGACCAGGACCGGCTGATCCGCCAGCTCTATTTCGGCCGCACGCGGCGCGAGCGCCACGAAGAGCTGATCGCCTATGCCATCAAGGGCGGCATCAACCAGGCGCGCATCGCCTGGGAGCGCGCCTCGGGCATGGGCCGCATCCACATGAACGTGCTGTGGGAGATGGCGGCAGCCGAGCGCGTGCTGCACGGCGTGCTGGAAGGCGCCAAGGGACTGATCCACGGCGTCACCTGCGGCGCCGGCATGCCCTACCGCATCGCCGAAATTTCCGCTTCGTACGGCGTCTACTATTACCCGATTGTCTCCAGCGCGCGCGCGTTCCGCGCCTTGTGGAAGCGCGCCTACCACAAGTTCCGCGAGTTCCTGGGCGGCGTGGTGTACGAGGACCCGTGGCTGGCGGGCGGGCATAACGGAATTTCCAACAGTGAGGACCCGAACAAGCCGCAAAAGCCCTTCCCGCGCGTGGCCGAGCTGCGCCGGCAGATGGTGGAATTCGGGCTCGAGGACACGCCTATCTTCATGGCCGGCGGTGTGTGGTTCCTGCGCGAATGGGCCGACTGGCTGGGCAATCCCGAGATCGGCCCGGTAGCCTTCCAGTTCGGCACCCGTCCACTGCTGACCCAGGAAAGCCCGATCTCGCCGGCCTGGAAGCGCAAGCTCCTGACCCTCAAGGAAGGCGACATTTACCTCAACCGCTTCAGCCCCACCGGGTTCTATTCCTCGGCGGTGGAAAACGATTTCCTGCGCCGCATGCAGGGACGCAGCGAGCGGCAGATCCCCTATACCGGCGAGCCGGTGGGCGAGCACATGACCGAGCTTGCGATTGGCGCGCGCCATCGCATGGTCTATGTCGCCGCCGGCGATCGCGAGCGGGCGCTGGCCTGGATCGCCCAGGGCTATACCGAGGCGCTGCGCACACCCGACTCGACGCTGATTTTCGTCGGCCCCGAAGAGGCCGAGGAAATCCGCATCGATCAGATCAACTGCATGGGATGTCTCTCGGCCTGCCTGTTCTCGAACTGGGCGCAGAACGAAAACGGCACCACCGGCAGAAAGGCCGATCCGCGCTCCTATTGCATCCAGAAGACGCTGCAGGACATCGCACACAGCGAGGATGTCGAACGCCAGCTCATGTTCGCCGGGTACAACGCCTTCCGCTTCAAGGACGACCCGTTTTACTCGAACGGCTTCATTCCCACCGTCAGCCAGCTCGTGGCGCGCATCGCGACCGGAGATTGATTATTTCAATCAAATAGTTAATCGATGAGTTTGACTTGTTCCAAGCTGAAAACTATATAGCTGGCATGCCCGAGCATCGCCCCTATTCGCGCGCGCTGGACCGGCTGAAAGCCGCGGGGCTTCGGCCCACGCGCCAGCGCATGGCGCTGGCGAAGCTGCTGTTCGACGGCGGCGACCGGCACGTGACGGCCGAGCAGTTGCACGAACAGGCGCTGGACGCCGCCATGCGCGTCAGCCTCGCCACGGTCTACAACGCGTTGCACCAGTTCACGTCGGCCGGAATGCTGCGCGAGGTCGTGGTCGAATCCGGCCGCGCCTATTTCGACACCAACACCTCGGACCATCACCATTTCTATCACGTGGCCGACGGCAAGCTCGAGGACATCGCCGGCGACCGGCTGGCCGTCGCCACCCTGCCGCCGCCGCCCGCCGGCACCTCGATCGAGCGCGTGGACGTCATCATCCGCGTAAAGGGCGAGCGCTGAACGGTTTTCGCGCCGCGCCGAAATCTTCTTTAAAACAGTTCTAATATCTTGACTAAGCCTCGGATGAGGCCTATAGAGTTTGAACCGAGTTTTGCCGGATAAAGCATCCGGCGCCTGCCGATCGTTTCATGGGTGAGCTGAAAAGAAAGAAGGAGGGATCGATGGCGTCACTGAAGAACAGCAAGACCGAAGGCAATCTGAAGGCCGCGTTCGCCGGCGAAAGCCAGGCCAATCGTCGCTACCTCTATTTCGCGCAGAAGGCCGATGTCGAGGGCTACAACGACGTGTCGGCCGTGTTCCGTTCGACCGCCGAGGGCGAGACGGGCCACGCGCACGGGCACCTCGAATTCCTCGAGGGCGTCGGCGACCCGGCCACGGGCCTGCCGATCGGCAACACGGCGCTGAACCTGAAGGCCGCGATCGCGGGCGAAACGCACGAATACACCGACATGTATCCGGGCATGGCGCGCACCGCGCGGCAGGAAGGTTTCGACGAGATCGCCGACTGGTTCGAGACCCTGGCCAAGGCCGAAAAATCGCATGCCGGCCGCTTCCAGAAGGCGCTGGAAAGTCTGCCCAAGCTCTAAGCCGTTCACCGACCCGACACTCGCGGCAAAAACGCGGGCGCCGGCGCCGCCGGTTTCAATCCACGTCATGACGGGCAGCCGCGCCTTGAAGCGGCCGGGATAGGGCATGCGCGAAGGAAGCCTAGAAGCGCCGGTCCGCCATCCGATCGATTGGCAGGATCCCGATTTCTACGACGACGCGAAGCTGGAGCAGGAGCTGCGGCGGGTATTCGACATCTGCCATGGCTGCCGGCGCTGCTTCAATCTCTGCGACAGTTTCCCGCGGCTTTTCGATCTCGTGGACCATTCGCCGACCGGCGAGCTTGACGGCGTGAAAAGCGCGGATTTCAAGCCGGTCGTGGACGCCTGCACGCTGTGCGACCTGTGCTTCATGACCAAGTGCCCCTACGTGCCGCCGCATCCCTTCAATCTCGATTTCCCGCATCTGATGCTGCGCTACCGCGCGGCCGAGCTGCACAAGGCGAAGCCGCCTTTCGCCGAGCGCCAGCTCGTCGAAACCGACCGCAACGGCAGGCTCGCCGCGCTCGCTTCCCCGTTGGCGAACTGGGCATCCTCGAAGGACAACGCGCTGACGCGCCCGGCGATGGAAAAGATCGCCGGCGTCGACAAGCGCGCCGCCCTGCCCAAATTCCACGGCCGCACCTTCAAGCTGCGCGCGCGCGCCGAGCCGGCTGCGGTGAACGAGAAAGCACCGGGCTTCGGCCGCAAGGCGGTTCTCTATGCCACCTGCTTCGTCAACTACAACGGGCCGGATATCGGCATGGCGGCGCGCGCGGTACTGGCGCAAAACGGCGTGGAAACCGAGGTGGTCTATCCAAGGTGCTGCGGCATGCCGCAACTGGAGCGGGGCGACCTTGCGCGCGTGGCGGACAACGCGCGCGCGGTGTCGGCGGCGCTCAAGCCTTATATCGACAAGGGCTTCGACGTGGTGGCGCTGGTGCCGTCCTGCGCCTTGATGCTGAAATTCGAATGGCCGCTGATCCTGCCGGGCGACGCCGACGTGAAACACCTGTCGGAATCCACCTTCGACGTCAGCGAATACGTGGTGGATATCGCCAAGCGCGACGGTTTGGCCGACGGGCTCAAGGCCTTGGACGGCAGCGTGGCGCTGCACATCGCCTGCCATGCCCGGGCGCAGAACATGGGGCAGAAGGCGGCCGAGATGCTGAAGCTGATCCCCGGCGCCGACGTGCAGGTGATCGAGCGCTGCTCGGGTCATGGCGGGTCCTGGGGCGTGATGAAGGCGAATTTCGAGGTGGCGGTGAAGCTCGGCCGGCCGGTCGCGCGCCAGGTCAAGGACGCCGGCAGGAAATACCTCGCCTCCGAATGCCCGCTCGCCGCCGAGCATATCGCGCAAGGCGTCGAGCTTCAGGGCGGCTCGCCGCCCGCGCCGCTGCATCCCATCCAGATCTTCGCCCGCGCCTATGGGCTTAAGTGAAGGAGCGGCCATGACGGCGCCAAAGCATCGCATTACCCGCTCCGACGTGATTCCAATGGCGGAATTCACGAAACTGCGCCAGGAGCGCCGCCGCGCGCTGCTGCCCGTGAAGAAGCTGCGCCGGATCGAGGTCGGCCCCTCGGCTTGCTTCTATTTCGAGAGCTACGACACGATGTGGCTGCAGGTGCACGAGATGCTGTTCATTGAAAAAGGCGGCGAGGAACAGATCGATGGCGAACTTCAGGCCTATAATGCGCTGATCCCGCAGGGGCGGGAACTGGTTGCAACCGTGATGTTCGAGATCGACAACGAAACCGAGCGCAAGAATTTCCTGACGCGGATCGGCGGCATCGAGAACGCGATCTTCATGAGCGTCGGCGGCGAGACGGTCGCGGCCGTGCCCGAGGACGACGCCGAGCGCACCCGCGAAGACGGCAAGGCGTCGTCCGTGCACTTTGTCCGTTTTCGCTTTACCCAACCGCAAATCGCCAAGTTCCGCCGGGCGGACACGCAAGTGATCCTGGGCTTCAAGCACCCAAACTACGGCCACATGGCGGTGCTGCCCGAGGCCTCGCGCGCGGAGCTCGCGAAGGATTTCGCTTAGGCCCTCACCCTCCCGCCTTCGCTGAGAGCTTCGACGGGTCCCTCCCTCTCCCGCTATCGCGGGCGAGGGGCTCTAAAACCCTCGCCAATCGAAGATGGGAGAGGGTGGCGCGACCTGAGCAACGCGAAGGGAAGCGCCGGGTGAGGGCAATCTACGTCGCTCGGCCGGCCGGCCGGTCGGGAAAATCGGGCTTCTGCCCGGGCTCCAGCGGCCCCATCAGGATGTTTTCCGGGTACAGATTGAGGATGCGCCGGCGCATCTCGGCGTTGGTCTCGAAATCCGGGCCGGGCGCGGGCTCGTGGCCGAAATTGCCGTAACGGTCCACGCCCATCACCAGTTGTCCCGAGCCGAAGCCCACGGATTGCCGCGCGCGAGCCGGGGTGTAGTCGTGCAGCACGGCGACGCGTCGCTTGCGGGCGCGGTTGGCGGGCGAGCCATGCATCAGGTTGGCGCTGAAGATCGCGATTTCGCCCGGTTTGAGCTCGAGGTTCACCGCGCGGCCGGCCTCCGGATTGCGCACCCGCGCGACTTTGCGGTTGGGCTGGGCAGGATTGCTGATGAGATCAAAAGGCGCCACCGATTTATGCGTGCCGGGGATCACCGCCAGGCAGCCGTTCTCGACCGTCGCCTCGCTGAACGCCATGTAGACGATGACCGGCAGGGGATCGACCAGGATGCGCGCCGAATCCTGGTGCCAGCCGTAATTCACCGCCGAGCCCGGCGCCTTGATGCGGAACACGGAATCGGTCAGCAGAATGTCGCCGCCGATCAATTGCGACACCGGCCCCAAAATGCAGGGATGCGCCCCGTTCGCGTACACCCAATCGAAAAGCAGGTTGCATTTGATGTCGAACGCCCAGCCGGCGTCCGCGGGATGCTCGGCCTCGAACCGCTCGGTCGCGTTCATGAATTGCGCGACTTCGCCCTGGCTCAACGCCGCAATGCCGGTCAGGTACCCGTCGCCGTGGAATCGGTCGATCTGCCCCGGGGTCAGAACCTCGGTCATTTCACGTCTTCGTCGGTATAGACGCCCCACAGCGCCTTGCGCTTGACCCAGCCGCTGACGCGGTCGATCTGGATCAGGCACCACTCGGGATCGCAGCGGCGCAATTGCGCGATCACCCCGGGTTCGGCCTTGGCCACGGGTTGCGCGCCGTCCTCGGCCTTGCGCAGCAGGGCTTGCGCGTCGTCGCCCGTCACCATGACGTGGCGCTGGGCGGTCAGCATGGCCTGGTGCACCCAGCCCTTGGTGCCCTGCCAGTCGCGCACCTCGCGCCAGGTGTCGTATTCCGCCAGGATCTCCACCGGCATGTTCTGGCGCTTGAACACCCAATCGACGGGATAGCGCGCGCCCGGCCCGGTGCGCACATTGACCTCGCCCGAGCGCAACGAGGCGAAGCGCGGCAGCTTGGCGCCCTTGTCCTGCTTGTCGGCCTGGGCATGCACTGGTGCCGCCGCCGGAACAAGGCAGACCGAAGCCGCTAACGCAACGCAGGCAAAGGCCAGTGCAAAGGAACGGACAGCCAAGTTTCCGCCTCCCGGCGCGGGTCGAATGGTCCCTATTCATATGATCCGGTCCCGCCCTGGACAAGCCCGGATCGGCTTGCTATGGCGCTTGATGATACTTCCGGGAAACCCAGCCGATGCCGCAAAGCCGCAAGAAGCCGGTGGTGATCGTCACCCGCAAGCTACCCGACGCGGTCGAAACGCGGATGATGGAGCTGTTCGACGCGCGGCTGAACCTGGACGACCATAAATGGTCGCAGGCCGAGCTGGCGGCGGCGATGAAATCGGCCGTGGTGCTGGTGCCCACCGTCACCGACCGCATCGACGCCGCGCTGATCGCTGCGGCCGGCCCCCAGTTGAAGCTGATCGCCTCGTTCGGCACGGGCGTGGACCATATCGACCTGAAATCGGCGCGCCAGCGCGGCATCATCGTCACCAACACGCCGGGCGTTTTGACCGAGGACACCGCCGACATGACCATGGCGCTGATCCTGGCCGTGCCGCGGCGCCTGGCCGAGGGCGAGCGCCTGGTGCGCCGGGGCGACTGGACCGGCTGGGCGCCGACCGGAATGCTCGGCCACCGCATCTGGGGCAAGCGGCTCGGCATCATCGGCATGGGGCGCATCGGCACGGCGGTGGCGCGTCGCGCGCGCGGCTTCGGGCTTTCGATCCATTATCACAACCGCAAGCGCGTCCATCCGCAAACGGAAAGCGAGCTGGACGCGACCTATTGGGAAAGCCTGGACCAGATGCTGGCGCGGGTGGACATCGTGTCGATCAACTGCCCGCACACGCCGGCGACCTTCCATCTGCTCTCGGCGCGGCGGCTGAAGATGCTCCAGCCGCACGCGGTTATCGTCAACACCTCGCGCGGCGAGGTGATCGACGAAGAAACGCTGGCCAAGATGCTGCGCACGGGCGAAATCGCGGGCGCGGGGCTGGACGTGTTCGAGAACGAGCCGGCGATCAATCCCAAGCTGCTCAAGCTCGACAACGTGGTGCTGCTGCCGCACATGGGCTCGGCCACGATCGAGGGCCGCATGGCGATGGGCGAGAAGGTGATCGTCAACATCAAGACCTTCGTCGACGGCCACACCCCGCCCGACCGGGTGCTGGAGACGGAGTATTAGGGCTTACACCGCGGCCTTGCCGAACCGCAGGTCGGGCATTCGGGATCGCGTTTCAGGCGCACGATGCGTGTTTCGGCGGCCAAGGCGTCATACAGCGTCAGCCGGCCCGACAGCGAGTCGCCCAGGCCCAAGAGCTCCTTCAACACCTCCGTCGCCTGCATCGTGCCCATCACGCCCGCGACCGCGCCTAGAATGCCGGCGGTCTCGCAACGCGGCACCAGATCGGCCGGCGGCTCGTCGCGGAA
>JAHFPH010000028.1:0-943 GCA_023266845.1 Rhodospirillaceae bacterium | reverse complement strand
GACCTTCGTCGACGGCCACACCCCGCCCGACCGGGTGCTGGAGACGGAGTATTAGCTGTCGAGCAAACAGGGCATGAGCCAAATCATTGAAAATCCACAGAATAATCTATTGTTACTTAAATTACTTGATTTACTTTTTTAAATATTATACCTCTTCTGCAATCCTTCCGTCGCAGCAAAAGGGTTTTCGACATGAGCGAGTTTCGCACAATTGAAATCGACTTTGATGTTCACAAGCGTCTTGAGTTGGAGCGAAAGGGCTTCTCGGAAAGCCCAAATGAAGTATTGCGTCGGCTTCTTAAACTAAACGGGACGGCGTCAACACCAACACTTATTCCGGGCAAAGCCATTGGTGCTGTTGCCTCGCGGCGGCCGTGGTCAGGTAAGGGTGTTCTCTTGCCCCATGGATCTGAGGTCCGAATGGAATACAACGGCACTGTTCATATTGGACGTATTGAGGATGGCGAATGGATAGTCGAAGGGCAGCGATTCAACAGCCCATCAGCTGCCGCTGGAGGAGTTGCAAAGACAAGAGCAGGTAAATCAACAAGCCTTGATGGTTGGATTTATTGGCATGTTAAACGTCCTGGAGACCAAGACTGGACGCTTATCCTAAACCTGCGAGAGAATATCTAGGGCTTTGGCTGGTTTTCTAAGCCGCGGCCTTGCCCGAACCGCAGGTCGGGCATTCGGGGTCGCGTTTCAAACGCACGATGCGGGTTTCGGCGGCCAAGGCGTCATACAGCGTCAGCCGGCCCGACAGCGAGTCGCCCAGGCCCAAGAGCTCCTTCAACACCTCCGTCGCCTGCATCGTGCCCATCACGCCCGCGACCGCGCCGAGAATCCCGGCGGTCTCGCAGCGCGGCACCAGATCGGCCGGCGGCTCGTCGCGGAACAGGCAGCGCAGGCACGGGCCCGATTTGTCGCGCCACGCGGCGAAGGT
>JAHFPH010000027.1 GCA_023266845.1 Rhodospirillaceae bacterium | reverse complement strand
GTTGCGACCCGGCAACGCTCGCCCGCGACCTGCGCGTGCTGTGCGACGGCGGCTACGCGATCGAGCGCATCGTGCCGATCGACCAGTTCCTGTGGTCGCCGCGCATCGAGGCGGCGGCGGTACTACGCAAGTAGAGCGCCCCTCGTCCTTCGACAGGCCCGGGACGAGGAGTTTTGTTATGGCCTCATCCCTAGGCTTGTCGAAGGATGAGGCCTAGGGCATCACTTGTTCGGGAACGGCTTGAACAGCTGCTTCTGCGTGCCCATGCCCTCGATGCCGAGCTCCACCGTGTCGCCGGGCTTCAGGAAAATCGGCGTCGGCTTCTTGCCCAGGCCTACGCCCGGCGGCGTGCCGGTGATGATCACGTCGCCCGGATCCAGCGTGATGAAATCGCTGATGTAGCTGACGAGATGCGCCACGCCGAAGATCATGGTCTTGGTGCTGCCGTTCTGCATGCGCTGGCCGTTGACGTCGGTCCACAAGCGTAGGTCCTGCACGTCCTTTACCTCGTCGGCGGTGACCAGCCACGGCCCCAACGGCGCGAAGCCGTCGCAGAACTTGCCCTTGATCCACTGGCTGCCGCCGCGGTCGATCTGGAACGCGCGCTCGGACACGTCGTTGCAGATCGTGTAGCCCGCGACGTGCTTCAGCGCGTTTTCCTTGCTGACATAGCGCGCCCGTTGGCCGATCACGATGCTGAGCTCGACCTCCCAGTCCATCTTGGTGGCGCCGCGCGGGAACGTGACCGGATCGTTCGGCCCGGCATAGGAATTGGGCGTCTTGACGAACAGCACCGGCTCGGCCGGGATCGGCGAGCCGGTTTCGGCGGCGTGATCGGCGTAGTTCAGGCCCACCGCGATCAGCTTGCCGATCGGATTGACCGGTTGGCCGAGGCGCGGCTTGCCCGGAACCTTCTTCAGCTTCTCAGGCTTGAGCTTGGCGAGCTTTTTGAGACCCGCTTGCGTCAGCACGTCGCCGCCGATGTCCTTGACCACCTTTGACAGGTCGCGGATCGCGCCGCTTGAATCGAGCATTCCGGGCTTTTCCTTGCCCCTCGGACCGTAGCGCAGCAGTTTCATTTGGTTCCCCCTAAACGATAGGCTCAGATTAGCGTCGCCGTTCGCGGTCCGGCAAGCACGCGTTAACGCAACGCTGATCGGCGGTTTGGTTGTCCCTCGCGGCGGGATCGACTATATACGCGGCGCGCCGCCCCGACCCCCCGGAGCCGATCCAGGCCGGCATGAGCAAACCCCAGAACCGCAAAGCCAACCGCAAGGCCGCCCGCAAAGCCTCCCGCGCGCCGGCGCGCGCGCCTCAAGCGGCGCCATCGGGACGCCAGCTTGGCGTCGTGATCGTGGGCCATGTCGATCACGGCAAATCGACGCTGGTCGGCCGGCTGTTCCACGAGCTGGGGCAGTTGCCCGACGGGCGGCTCGAGGCGATCCGCGCGATGTGCAAGCGGCGCGGCATGCCGTTCGAATGGGCGTTCCTGATGGACGCGTTCAAGGCCGAGCGCGACCAGGGCGTCACCATCGACACGGCGCAGATCTGGTTCAAGACGAAAAAACGCGACTACGTGCTGATCGACGCGCCGGGGCACCGCGAATTCCTGCGCAACATGATCACCGGCGCGTCGGCTGCCGACGCGGCGCTGCTGCTGATCGACGCCGCTCAGGGCGTGCGCCAGCAATCGCGCCATCACGGCTATCTGCTGCACCTCTTGGGCGTCGAGCAGGTGGCCGTGGCCGTGAACAAGATGGATACGGTGAAGTTCTCGGAGAAGCGCTTCGCCGAGATCCGCGACGGTTACACGAAATATCTCGCGGCCCTGGGCGTCAAGCCGGCCGCGTTCATCCCGATCGTCGCGCGCGACGGCGACAATCTGGTGAAGCGGTCCCAGCGGATGAAATGGTACAAGGGCCCGAGCGTGGTCGCGGCGCTCGATTCCTTTTCGGCCTCCAAGCCGGACAGCGATCTGCCGCTGCGCATGCCGTTGCAGGACATCTATAAATTCGACGACCGGCGCATTTTCGTCGGTCGCGTGGAAAGCGGTTCGTTCAAGGTCGGCGACCGGCTGCTGTTCTCGCCCAGCAACAAGACCGCGCGAGTCGCGGGCATCGAGGCATGGCATGCGCGGGGCAGGCCGCCCATCGGCGCCGCAGCCGGGCAATCCGTCGGTTTCACCCTGGACGAGCAGATTTTCGTCGAGCGCGGCGAGATGGCGAGCCACGAAGACGCGCCGCCGATCGAGACCACGGTGTTCAAGGCCAGGCTGTTCTGGCTGGCGCGCGAACCCTTGGCCGCCGGCGCGGAAGTCGCGGTGCGGCTGAACACGCGCGAATTCAAGGCCACGGTGCAGGCGATCGAGCGTGTGGTGGACACCGAAACGCTCAAGGAAAGCGCCGGAACCGCCGTGCCGCGCGACGGCATCGCCGACGTGGTGCTGCGCGCGCGCGGATTGGTGGCGCTGGACGAATACAAGACGCTGAAGCGCACCGGGCGCTGCGTGATCGCGGATGATGGCGGCATCGCCGCCGGCGGGTTGATCCGCATGGACGGCTATCCCGATCAGCGCCAGCTGGTGACGCCACGGGCCACGAACGTCATACGGGTGGAGCATCGCGTGGGCGCGGCCGAGCGCGCGGCGCGCAGCGGGCATCGCGGCGGCGTGCTGTGGTTCACCGGGCTGTCGGGCGCGGGCAAATCGACCCTGGCGATGGAGGTCGAGCAGCGCCTGTTCCAGATGGGCTACCAGGTCTATGTGCTGGACGGCGACAACGTGCGCCGCGGCCTCAACGCCAATCTCGGCTTCTCGCCCGAGGATCGCGGCGAGAACATCCGCCGCGTGGGCGAGCTCGCGGCTTTGTTCGCCGATGCGGGCATGGTGGCGATCGCCGCGTTCATCTCGCCCTACCGCGCCGACCGCGAGCGCGCGCGACTGGCGGCGCGCGAAGTCGCGTTCCACGAGGTCTACATCAAAGCCGACCTTGCGGTGTGCGAGGGGCGCGACCCCAAGGGCCTGTACAAGAAGGCGCGCGCCGGGCAGATCGCCGAGTTCACCGGCGTGTCCGCGCCCTATGAGGAGCCCGAACGGCCCGAGCTGGTGGTCGACACGAGCCGGGCATCGGTCGCCGCTAGCGCGGAATCGATCGTCGACTATGTAGCGCGCAATTTCGCGCTGAAGAGCTAGCCCGCCCTACTCGATGATCGCGTAGGCCTCGATCTCGACAAGCAGCTCCGGCCGAAGCAGGGCAGTGACCGCGACCAGCGTGCTGGCGGGGCGGATATCGCCGAAAATTTCGCGATGGGCGCGCGCGACCCTGTCGGCGTCCACCATGTCGGTCACATACACCACCGTGCGAACCACGTCGCCGAAGGATGCACCGACGTCGCCGAGGGCCTTGCCGATAATCTCCAGGCTCGCGATCGCCTGCCCATATGCATCCTTCGCATCGTCCGGCGGCCTGGCCGTGGTCCCGGAAACATGCACCTGATTGCCGACCCGCACGGCGCGCGAGTAGCCGTAGACCGGCTCGAACGGTCCGCCGGAAGAAATGTTCACACGCGACATCAAATCCCCCATTGCGGACCATCCCTCGATGCGGATGGCCGCGAAACAGTTCGCCCGCGAGGCAGTCAGTCCCCGATCAGCACGAAGCCCGACCAGAACACGGGATGCGCGATGTCGCGCTGGCCGATCAGCTTGAGCTGCGCGCGGCGCGCGGCTTCGGCCCGCGTCAGCGCCGGCTCGGCGGCGAGCGCGGCGAACATGGCGCTGGTCAGCTCGGCCGTCTGGTCGGACGGCACCGGGAAGCTCGACGCATAGACCGAGCGCGCGCCGGCGTAGAAAAACGCGCGCGTCAGTCCCGAAAGGCTGTCGCCGCCCAGCCTGCCGTCGGGCGAGGCGGTGTTGCAGGCCGACAGCACCACGAAATCGGCGTTGAGTTTCAGGGTCGCGATCTCGCTCGCGTCCAGCAATCCGTTGTCCTCGGTGCTTGCCACCTTGGCCGGCGGGGTCAGCGCCAGCGCCGGCTCGATGTCGCAGGGCAGATCGCCGGGCAGCAGACCGTGCGTGGCGAAGGCGACGACGCGGTATTGCGACAGGTCGGCCGCGCGCGCGTGTTCTTCGGTCGCATCGCCGCCCAGCTTCACGCTGTCGGCGGGCGCGTTCAGCGCCCTGGCCATCGCGCGCAGCTCGCCCGCCGTCTCGGGCAGCGGCGGCAATTGGCGCACCAGGTTCATGATCGACTCGGTCTTGTCGCGGCAGGTGGCGCCGAGCTCGCCGAGCGCCCCGTCGATGCCGCCGGTGAAATTCGGCGCCCCGAAGCCGATGAACGGCTGCGGCGCGGAGCGCACCTGGGCGGTGCGCAGCGCGCGGAACGCCTCGATCGACGGCATCACGCTGACGGCATAGCGCCTGACCAGCCAGTCGGCCTCGGCATAGCCGCCGGCCGGCGCGGGCTTCGCCACCAGCACCGCCGGCGGCAGCGCCAGCATCGCCCCGGCCGGAACGACGATCAGCTGCTTCACGCCGTCCAGCGCCGGCTCCAGGGGCTGCAGCAGCGCCTTGTACAGCCGATGCGACACGTCCAGGTCGAAATCGGGCTGACTGCGCGTCCAGTCCAGGCCGAGGCGCAACTGGCGCACGATCGCCTCCAGCGCGTCGCGCTTCAGGTTCACGCCATGCGCGCGCAGCCGCCCGTCGCGCAGCAGGAACACCACCGTGCCCTGGTCCGAGACCATCATCGACAGCAGCGCCTCGCCCGGCTTCAGCAGCTTGGCCAGCGCCGCCGCGGGTGCCGGCTCGGGGGATTGCAGCTGCGCGTAGTCCGGGAATTCTTTCGTCAGCCGCTTGTCCAGCGCCTCGACGCGCGCGCTCTGCTCGGCCACCCGGCGCTTCAACGCATCCTCGACGACGGCGGTGCGCTGATCGGCGGGCTTCGACATTTCGCCGGCCAGCTCCTGGCGCGAAGCGTCGAGCCGCGCATAGACGTCCTGCAATTCGCGCGTCACGGCACCCAGCGCTGGGGTCGCCGCGGCCAGGCGCAGCGACATTTGCGCGATCGCCTGGGCGGTGGCGCCGGGGCGCGGCAGCTGGGCGGCGCGGAACGCCTCGTCGGTGAGCGCGGCGGCGTTCTTGGGATCGTTGCGCGACCGGCGCAGCGCCGCCAGGACATAGGACGCGAATTCGTCGGGCGACGCGTCGGCGCGGGCGCGGCGGTCTTTTACCACGACCCCCGCCATGCGCCGCCAAGCGGCGAGCGCCGCGTCGTTCTTGCCCGCGGCCTGCTCGATTTCCGCGGCTTGCGCGAAGGCGCGCGCCAACGGCCGCGACGGGCCGAACAGGGTCTCGCGCATGGCGATGAGCTGGGTGTTGTACTGGCGCGCCTCGTCCAGGCGCTTGGCGCGCACGGCGATTTCCGCCTGCAGCTCCAGCGTTTCGGCCACCCACCAGTTCACGCCGCCATAGGCCGCAGTGAAGCTCGAGCGCGATTCCGCCACCGCACGCGCGGCGCGCGCTAAATCGCCCGACTTCATCGCCAGGCCGGATTCGGCATAAAGGCTGTGCGCCAGGGCATCGACGCTTTCGGGATGCTCGCGGCGCAGCCGCGTGGATTCGGCCACCAGCGCCAAGGCTTGCGGAAGTTGTCCCTTAAGCTCGGCGACGAAGCCGCGATAGACCAGAAGCCGCGGCAGATGGTCGGGATCGCCCGATCGCTTGGTCAGCGGCTCGGCGCGCTGGAACAGCGTTTCGGCCTCGGCGAAGCGCCGCTGGTTGGCGATGTTGAGCGCCAGATGCCCCAGTGTGTCGCCGAGCGCCGGATTGGCTGCGCCCAGCGCGCGTTCCTGCATATCCAAGGCGCGCCGCCAGGCATCCTCGGCGCGGGGATAGTCGCGCAGGCTGTTATACGCGTCGCCCAGCTCGCGCAGCTTGCCGAACTTGTCGACGTCCTGCATGCCGATCGCGGACAGCGAGCCGCCCACCGCCGCCTCCAGCTCGGCGATGCGCCGGCGCGCGTCGTCGCCTTCGGCCGGCGCGGGGGCGGGTTTACCGTCGGCATGCGCGACGATCGCCTGGCGCACGAGGTCGAGGGCGTTGGTAAAGCCCGTGGCGTAGAACACGTCCGACCCGCGCCGCGCGGCCAGCACGAAACGCGGCCAGCCGCCCTCGGTCGCCGCGCAGGCCAGCACCAGGGCCGGCGCGCCCGGCGGCATCGGCAGCTCGCGCGGCTGGCCGGCGCAGGCCACCCCCGGCGCCATATCGCGCAGCAGCGCCTGGTCGGACAGCAGCTCGCGCGGCTCGCGGCGCTGCTCCAGCAGATTGATCTGGGCGGCGGGCTCGGCGGCGCCGGCGCAGATCACGCCGATCCGGCCGGGCGACGGAGCGCGCGCGGGCGTCTGCACGCAATCCTCGCCGGCCAGATTCTTGCCGAGCGGGAGGGTCGTTCCTTGCGCGAAAGCGGCCGGCGGCGCAAGCGCGCCTGCCAGCATCGCGGCGGCAAGGAAAGGCCGGCTCAGGATCATCGCCCCGCCTCCTGGTCGCGCTGGCGCAGCAGCGTGTAGTCCACGTAGTTCAATTCCATGCGCACGTTCTGGCCGCGGTTGCAGCGAAGATACGCCGCGCGATTGCCCTGCTCCACCTGCACCAGCACCTCGCGGTCGCTTTGCGCGGTCATACGCGGCACGCCGAAGCGCCCGATATAGGACTGCACGGCGTTCAGATGCGTCATGCACTCGTCGATCGAGGCGAACGGCACCGATTCGGCCATGATCCCGGCGACCAGCCGCGTGCGCGGCGTGATCACCGCGTAGTATTCGCGGAACAGATAGAGCGGATAGGAGGGCTGGAACCGCTCGGCCTCGACATTGCCATAGAGCAGCGCACGGCCCAGCGACAGGCTTTGGTCGAAGCCCTGGCCCAGCGTGACGCCGAAATCGCCGTAGATCGCCTCCTGCGCGCGCGCGGGCGCGGTTGCGGCGCAGGCGAGCAGCGCCAAGGCGACGTAGTGGACGCGATTCCTTCCCATGCCGCGCATGTGCCGAACCCTAGCCAGTCGCAACTGCCAAGGCAATTCAAACCGTTGCGCGCAGGCGGGACATTGCGCGAAAGTCGCTGGCTTCGGGCGGAGGGAGCAAACCACCATGAACGGCGAAGCGCGCGCCCCCGTGGCGCTGGTGACCGGCGGACGGCGTGGCATCGGCGCGGCCATATGCCACGCCCTGGCCAAACGCGGCTTTGCCGTGGCGGTGGCGGATATCGAGCGCGACGCCAATGCCGAGGAAACGCTGCGCGCGCTGAAAAACTCCGGCGCGCGCACCGAGTTCTTCAGGGCGGATATCGGCGACATCGCCCGGCACAGCAGCCTGCTGGATCGGGTGTGGAAGTCGTTCGGCACGCTGGACTGCCTGGTCAACAACGCGGGCGTGCAGGTGAAAGCACGCGGCGACCTGTTGGACGTGACGCCGGAAAGCTTCGACCGGCTGATGGCGGTCAATCTGCGCGGCACGTTCTTTCTGACCCAGGCCGCCGCCAAGCGCATGGTGGCGGAGAAGCGCGCGAAAAGCGCTCCGCACCGCTCGATCGTCACGGTTTCGTCGATTAACGTGATGCGCGCGGCGGTCAACCGCGGCGAATACTGCATGTCGAAATCGGCCCTGACCATGATGACCAAGCTGTTCGCGCTGCGCCTGGCCGAGCACGGCATCCATTGCTACGAGATCAGGCCGGGCGTGATCGCCACCGACATGACCGCGCCGGCCAAGGATCGCTACGATACTTTTATCGCGGGCGGCGGGGTGCCGATGAAGCGCTGGGGTGACCCCACAGACGTGGGCGAGGCGGTCGCGTCGCTGGCCGCGGGCGCGCTGCCGTTTTCGACCGGCGATTACTTCGCCATCGACGGCGGCTTGCACATAGAGACGCTGTAGCGGTCTAGCGTGGTTGGCGGTCCAAGGCCTTGCACAGCACCGCGTAGAGCTTGCCGATATCGGCGTTGATGAAGGCGGCGGCGATCAGGTTATCGTAGTCCCATTTGCGCGTCTGCTCCATCAACGCCTCGAATTCGTTGATGTAGCGCGACACATAGGTGCGGAAGTCGGTGTCGACCTCGAACTTCTCGCGGATCGCGCCCAGCTCCTTCACCGCCGGGCCCGCCAGCAGGCGGCGGGTGAAGGTGGATTTATCGCCTTCATAGAAAGCTTTCCACACGCCGCGCGGCACCTCGGATTCGAGCACGCGCGAGATGTCGATCGACAGCGAGTTGAGCTTGTCCATGACGTAGGTGGCGGAGCGCAGGAACGCGTCGCGTCGCGCCTCGGCCTTCTTGTCCTCGATCGCGTTGATCTGCGACAGCGCCAGCTCGCTCGACCGTTTCAGGGTCTCGGCCTGGTTGCGGAACGCCTCGGTGGCGCGGCCGGCGCGTTCGACCGCCTGTTCGGCGGCCTGGATCATGGCCACGGCCTGCTCGCGCACCGCCACGTCGAGCTCGCCCACGCGCTCGGCGGTGCGTTCGGTCGATTCGGTCAGCGATCGCGCCTGAGCCGAGAACCCATCGGCAAGCTGGCGCAATCTTGTCGCGGCTTGCCCATAGGTGTCGGCCAAGTCGCGCCCGCGCGCGCGCATCGCCTCGCCGGCCTTGGCCATGTGTTCGTTGGCCGCCTCGGCGGTGCCGGCGATGGCCTCGGATTCGCGTCGCAACTCCTCGCCCAGCGCCTTGACGTTCATCAGCGCCGCGGCGGTGCGCTGGTCGAGCGTGCCGGAATGCTGCGCCAGGGCCGCGACCGTCTCCTGCACCTGTTGGGTGGCGCGGTCGGTGGCGGCGCCGAGCGCCGCGGAATGCTCGCCGAGCGCCGCGCCCGCGTTGTCGAGGCGTTGCAACAGGCTGTCGGCCTGCTGGAACAGCCGCTCGGCATGCGCATGATAGGCGTCGGTCAGCTCTTTGCCCCTGACCGTGGCCTGGTCGGTGGTGGCGAGAATCTCGGCGCCCAAGCGCTGGAACCCGTCGCGCAGCTCGCCGGTGCGGCCCGTCACGTGATCGACGGCGCCGACCACCGTTTCGGCCTGCTTGCGCAACTGCTCGTGCACCTCGACCGCGCGCTGCGCGGCCTGGTCGGCGGCCTCGGTCAGCGCGCGCGCCTGGCGCTCCAGCGCCTCGGCGATCACCTGCGCCTGGGTCGCGGCGCGCTGGGACGCCTCGTCCAGATGCTGGCGGTTGCCGCCCAGACTCTGCTGCAGCGCCCCCATGCTGCCGGTGGCGGTTTCAGCCGCCGCCGCCAGCTCGGCGCCGTAGCCCTTGATGGTTTCGCCGATCGCGGCGGCGCGCTCGGAGGCCACGTCGGCGGCCTCGATCAGCAGGTTCGACTGCGCGCGCAGGCCCTCGCCGGCGCTGGCGACCTTTTGCGTGGCGCGATCCGACGCCGCGGCGAGCACGGCAACGTGCCGGCCCAGCGCCGCGCCCAGGTCGCCGATCTCGGCCGCGGCCTTGCTCGACACGCCGACCAGCGCGTCGGCTTCGGCGCGGATGCGCTGCGACTGCTCGGTGAAGCTGGCGGCGATGCGCTCGGCCGCCGCGCCCGTCTCGCTGGCCAGCGCCTTGGTCTGTTCCGACAGCGTGGCGCCGACGCGGCCGAGATCGCCGGTCAGGCGTTGCGCCACCCCGGCGATGCCGAGCGAGATGTCGTCGGCGACGTGACGCAGATCGCCGCCGGTCTTCTCGAAGTTGGAGGCGATGAGCTGCGCGGCGATGGCGGCGTCGGCGACGATCTTCGTGGCCGCGGCCGATGCGTCGGTCACCAGATTCTCGGTGCTGCGCTTAAGCTCATCGATGTTGCCGGCAAGCGCTGCGTTCACCTGCGCCGCCGACGCGTTCGCCTCGGCCGCGAGCGTCTCGGCGCGCCGGCGCAGATCGTCGGCGCCGCGCGTGAACGACTGGGCCACGCGCGAGGCCGCGGCGGCGGCCTGCTCGACGATGACCTCGGACGCGCGGCGGATTTCGCCGCCGCTCTCGACGAACCGCACCACCACGCGGGCGGCGGTCTCGTCCAGGCGCTTTTCCAGGTCCTTGGCCTGGGTTTCGACGCCGCCGGTCATCTGCGTGAGGCGCGCGGTCATGGCGTCGGCCTCGCCTTTCAACGACTCGCCGAGGCGCTTGGCGGCGGCGTTGGCGTTCGACACCATCTCTTCGGTGTGCTGCTGCAGCGCTTCGCTGCTGCTGGTGAAAGTGGTGGCGACGCGCAGCGCGGCCTCTTGCGCGGCCGCCGCCATCGCCTCGGCCTGCTGGCGGATGCCTTGCGTGTTGGCGGCGAAGGACGCGGCCATGCGCTCGCTGGCGTCGGTGGCGGCGACGGCGGCGCCTTCGGCGCGTTCGCGCATGGTTTCGTCCGCGCCGGCGAAGCTGTTGACGATGCGTTGCGACATCTGCTCGGCCTGCTCGGACAGCGCCTCGGCCTGACGACGCAGCTTTTCGCTCGCCGCGGCCATGGCCGCCACCATGCGCTGGCTGACCTCGGCCGACGACGCCGCGGCCTGGTCGGTCTGGCGCTTGACCTCGGCGCCGGTCTCCACCGCCAAAACAGCGATGCGCTTCTGCGCCTCTTCCAGCTGCGCCGCATGGGTCATGGCGCGCTGGCCCAGCCCCTCGGCCGCCTGCTCGAAGCGCACGGCGATGCGCTGGCCGACATCGGCGCTTAAGCCAAGCAACTGGTCGGCCTGGTGGCGGATCGCCGTCCCCGCCGCCTCGAACCGTTCGCCGATACGCTCGGCCGAGCCGGTGGCGACGTTGACCACGTCGCCGATGCGCCCGCGGATATCGTCATGCGCCTGGTCGAAGGCGGCGTAGATCTTGTTGGCCGCGCCCGCCGTCTCGCCCACCATCGCGGCGGTGCGCTGGCGGATGCCGGTGTCGGTTTCGGTGAAGCTTTGCATCAGGCGCTGCGCGGCCTGGTCGCCGGCCCCGGTGATCTCGTCCATCTGCTGGCGCAGATGCTCGCCCTCGTCCTTGAGGCGCGCGGCGGCGCGCGACGCGGCGCGCAGCGTATCCTCGACCTCTGTGGCGAGCGCCGAGGCGGCCTGCGCGATTCCGCCGGCCGAGCCTTCGGCTGCCTCTTGCATTTCCCCGGCGCGGCGGCGCAGCGCCTCGCCTGCGCTATCCAGCTGCTCCCTGATCCGCTCCGCGGCCTGGGTCAGCGCCTGCGAGGTGGACTGGAATCCCTCGCCGGCCTTGCGGACATTCGCCGACGCCTGATCGCCGGCGCCGCCGATTTGCTCCAGCCGCTGGCGCAACTGGGTCTGCATCTCGGCGGTGATCGCGGCCACGCGGTCGGCGGCGGCGGTCAAATCCTGCTGCTGCTGGCGCAGCAAGCCGCCCAGGTCGCCGGCCTGATGGCGCAGGCTTTCGCCCAGCCCTTCGGCGCGCTGCTGCAACTGCGCGTTCAGATCCTCGGTGCGCTGGCGCAGCAGGGCCGAGATGTCGTCGTTCTGCTTGACGATGGCGGTCGAGACGGTCTCGGCCTGCGCCGCCACGCGCTCGGTCAGCGCGTTCAGGTCCTGTGTGTATTGCTGGAAGGTCAGCTTCATCGCGTCGGCTTGGCGGCCCGCGCGCTCGGCCGCACCGGTGAGTTCCTGCGTGTGCTCGCGCATCGCCGCGCCCATCTCGCGCGTGCGGCCCACGGCACGCTCCGAGACCTGCTCCAGCTCGCTCGACTGCGCCTTGAGCGAGGATTCGACCTCGCCCGTCTGCGCCTTTACCCGGTCGTACAGCTCAGCCAGGCGGTCGACCTGTTGTTGCAGAGTCTCACGGACAAACCTTGCCTGGGCGGCGGCGCGCTCGGTGACGTCGACGAGTCCGCGCGAATGCTGTTGGAATTGACCGCCAAGCGCCTCGATGCGCTGCGCCGCGGCCTCGGACGCCAGGTTCAGCATCTCGGATTGCCGCGCGAGCGATTCCGTGACCGCGCGCACACGGCCCTCGGCGTCGGCGTTGGGATAGGTCAGCATCGCCAGATGCTGGCGCAATTCCTCCGTCACGCGGGCGAGTTCCCGCAGCCGGCGACGGTAGGACGTGGCGAGCCACAGCAGCGCCAACGGCGCCGCAGCGCCGATCAGAAGGCCGCCGATCTCGTGCGGCAGCAGGCTCATCAGATTGTCCCAGCCTACAGAACGCTGGAAATAGACCGCGCAGACCACGAGCCACACCGCGCCCAGTGCCGGCGCCGAGACCAGGGCCGCGCCGGCGCGCTCGGCCAGCACTTCGTTGCGATGGCGGCGCACCTTGCCGCGTCCGGGACGCAGATCGGCGGCCTCGGCCTCGCCGGCTTGCGCGCGCGCGGCGGGGCTGCGCGGCAGCGGCGGCAGGTTGGCGATGCTGCGCGGGTCCAGGCGCCTGCGTCCGGTCAGATCGGATATGTTCACGCGGTCGACCGTCTCCAAAATTGATCCAAAGCAAGCCGCCGTTGGCGACGGTGAAATTATAGCGCCTTCCGCGCCGACGTTCCCGATTCTATTCTCTCATTTCCTTGGCATAAGCCATCGCCGGGCCGGGCATGGCCCGAGCGCCCTTGCCGCGCCTTGAGGGCTTAAGGTAGCGTCGCGCGCCCGAAATTCGAAGTGGACCGAGACATGCAGGATATCGCGCAAATCCGCGTCATTGCGCATCGCGGCGCGTCCTTCTATGCGCCGGAAAACACGCTGGCGGCATTCGAGCTGGCCGCCGAGCAGGGGGCCGCGGCGATCGAGTGCGACGCCAAGCTGACGCGCGACGGCAAGGTCATCCTGATGCACGACGACAAGGTCGACCGCACCACCTCGGGACGTGGGGCGGCGCGACGATTCGACCTGAAGGCGATTCGCGATCTCGACGCCGGCGCGTGGTTCGCCCCCAAGTATAGGGGCGAGCGCGTGCCGACGCTGGACGAGGCGATGGCGCTGTGGGCGAGGCGCGGCCTGTTTCCGCAAATCGAAATCAAACCCTGCGACGGCCGCGCCGAGGAGACGGGAAAAATCGTGGCGCGCGAGACCGCAAAACTGTGGCCGCGCGACCTGCCGCGGCCGTTGCTGTCGAGTTTTTCCATGCGCGCCCTGGAAGCCGCGCGCGAAGCCGCGCCCGGCCTGCCGCGCGCTTGGCTGACCGAGCGCCTGCCCAAGGACTGGCAAAACCGCGCCGAGCGGCTGGGCTGCGTCGCGCTGCATTGCAGCCGGAAGCACCTGACGGAAGCCCATGCGCGGCGGATTAAAGCCGCCGGCCTGGCGCTGCGTTGCTACACGGTCAACGAACCGGCGCTCGCCAAGCGCCTGTTCGGCTGGGGCGTGGATTCCGTGTTCACGGACTGCCCGGACCGCATCCTGGCGGCGGTCTAGGCCAGGGTTCTAAACCCTCTGGCCTTGGCGCAACAAAACCGTCATCATTTGGACACGGACCTACGGCGGGTGTCCGGCTAGCTTCCGGATGCCCCAATGCCGCAGGCAATACGGGAGGAGAACAATCCGATGAAAAGACTTTCCGCTTTCGCGGGCGCGACCGCGCTTGCCCTGACCTTGGCGTCTCTACCTGCCGCGGCGCAGACCGAGATCCACTGGTGGCACGCGATGACCGGCGGCAACAACGACGTCGTCAACAAGCTGGCCGCCGATTTCAACGCGTCGCAGAAGGACTACAAGGTCACCGCGACGTTCAAGGGCAGCTATCCCGACACGATGAACGCCGGCATCGCCGCGTTCCGCGCCGGCAACGCGCCGCACATCATGCAGGTGTTCGAAGTCGGCACCGCCACCATGATGGCCGCCAAGGGCGCGGTGAAGCCGGTGCAGGTGATGATGAAGGAAGCGGGCGAGAAATTCGACCCGAACGCCTATCTTCCCGCGATCGTCGGCTACTACTCGACCGCCAAGGGCGAAATGCTGTCGTTTCCCTTCAACAGCTCGTCGGCGGTGCTGTGGTACAACCGCGACGCTTTCAAGAAGGCCGGCCTTGATCCGGCGAAGCCGCCGAAGACCTGGCCGGAAGTTTTCGACTACGCCAAGAAGCTGAAGGCGTCGGGCTACGCCACCTGCGGCTTCTCGAACGCCTGGACCACGTGGTTGCTGATCGAGCAGTTCAACTCGTGGCACAACCAGCCGATCGGAACCAAGGCCAACGGCCTCGACGGTTTCGACACCGTGCTGAAATTCAACACGCCGTTGCAGGTGAAGCTGATCCAAGCGCTGGCCGACCTGCAGAAGGACAAGACTTACGACTATTCCGGCCGCACCAACACCGGCGAGGGCCGCTTCACCTCGGGCGAGTGCCCGATTTTCCTAACATCGTCGGCGTTCTACGGCACGGTAAAGTCGAACGCGAAGTTCGATTTCGCCGCCGCGCCGATGCCCTACTTCCCCGACGTGCAGGGCGCGCCGCAGAACTCGATCATCGGCGGGGCTTCCTTGTGGGTGATGGGCGGCAAGAAGCCCGAGGAGTACAAGGGCGTCGCCAAGTTCTTCACCTTCCTGTCCGACACCGACCGCCAGGTCGGCCTGCACATCGCGTCGGGCTATCTGCCGATCACCAAGGCGGCGTACGAAAAGGTCAAGGGCCAGGGTTTCTACAAGGAGAACCCGGACCGCGAGACGCCGCTCTTGGAGCTGACCAACAAGACGCCGACCGAGAACTCGCGCGGCCTGCGCTTCGGCAACCTGGTGCAAATCCGCGACATGTGGGCCGAGGAGCTTGAGGCCGCGTTCAACGGCTCCAAGACCGCCAAGGCGGCGATGGACGCCGCGGTCGAGCGCGGCAACGCGGAGCTGCGCAAGTTCGAGCGCACGGTCCGCTGAAGCTGGGCCTCCGCCCGGTCCGTCCGCCGCCGAGGCACGCCCTCGCGACGGATGGCCGGGCGGGCGCCGTTTCAAACCCATGCGCAAAGTCGGCTTCAACAACAAGCTTCTGCCCTACATCCTGATCGCGCCGCAACTCGCGGTCACGATCGTTTTCTTCTATTGGCCGGCGAGCCAGGCGGTGTGGCAGTCGTTCCTGATCCAGGATGCGTTCGGCACGGCGACCGAATTCGTCTGGCTCGAGAACTACGAGACGCTGTTCAAGGACCCCTCGTACTTCAACGCCCTGGTCGTGACGGTGGTGTTTTCCACCGCCGTGGCGGCGCTGTCGCTGGGCGTGGCGCTGCTGCTCGCGGTGCAGGCCGACAAGCACATCCACGGCGCCGGCCCGTATAAGACGCTGCTGATGTGGCCCTATGCCGTGGCGCCGGCGGTGGCCGGCGTGCTGTGGCTGTTCATGTTCCAGCCGTCGCTGGGCGTGCTGGCCAAGCAATTGCGCGGCATGGGCGTGGACTGGAACCCGCTGCTGAACGGCACGCACGCGATGATCCTGTGCATCATCGCCGCGACCTGGAAGCAGATCTCGTACAATTTTCTTTTCTTCCTGGCGGGACTGCAGTCGATCCCGAAATCGCTGATCGAGGCCGCGGCGATCGACGGCGCAGGACCTACGCGCCGCTTCTGGACGGTGATCTTTCCGCTTTTGTCGCCGACCGCGTTTTTCTTGCTGGTGGTCAACGTCGTCTACGTGTTCTTCGAAACGTTCGGCATCATCGACGCGGTGACGCATGGCGGCCCGGCCAAGGCCACCGA
This sequence comes from Rhodospirillaceae bacterium, assembly GCA_023266845.1. Taxonomy (GTDB): domain Bacteria; phylum Pseudomonadota; class Alphaproteobacteria; order JAEULC01; family JAEULC01; genus JAEULC01. Next base: position 18,858 of record JAHFPH010000027.1, on the reverse strand, counting down.
AACGCTGGTGTTCAAGGTTTTCCAGGACGGCAGGCTGGGCGGCGATCTGGGCGGGTCGGCGGCGCAATCGGTGATCCTGATGTTCATGGTGATCGCGCTGACCGCCATCCAGTTCAAGTACATCGAGCGCAAGGTGCATTACTGATGGTCGAGCGCCGCCCGCTGTCGAACCTGCTGGCGCACGCGATCCTGTGGTTCGGGATCGCGATCGTGATTTTCCCGGTGTATTTCACCATCATCGCCTCGACCCACACGCCGCAGGACATCTTCAACGGCACGATGGGGTTCCTGCCCGGCGGCGTGCCGAGCGACAATTACGTCGCCGCGCTGTTCGCCGGCGCCAAGCAGGTCAAGACCACGCCGGCCACCGTGATGATGCTGAACAGCCTTGTCATGGCGCTGATGATCGCGGTCGGCAAGATCGCGATCTCGATCATCTCGGCCTATGCGGTGGTGTATTTCCAGTTCCCGGGACGGATGTTCGCCTTCTGGACGATCTTCGTGACCCTGATGCTGCCGGTCGAGGTGCGCATCTATCCGACGTACAAAGTGGTCGCGGATCTTGGTTTGTTGGACAGCTATCTGGGGCTGTCGGTGCCGCTGATCGCGTCGGCCACCGCCACGCTGCTGTTCCGCCAGTTCTTCATGACCATTCCCGACGAGCTGGTGGAAGCCTCGAAGATGGACGGCGCCGGACCGATGCGGTTTTTCTGGGACACGGTGCTGCCACTGTCGCGCACCAACATTGCGGCGCTGTTCGTGATCCTGTTCATCTATGGCTGGAACCAGTATCTGTGGCCGCTGCTGATCACCACGGACTCGGGCATGGACACGATCATCGTCGGCATCCGCCGGCAGATCGTGACGTCCGACGCCAACACCGACTGGCATATCGTGATGGCCACCGCCGTGCTGGCGATGCTGCCGCCGGTGGCGGTCGTCGTGTTCATGCAACGCCTGTTCGTCAAGGGCCTGGTGGAAACCGAGAAGTGAGAACGCAATGGCCGAAGTGAGCCTGAAACAGGTCAAGAAGTCGTTCGGCGCCGCGGCGGTGATCCACGGCATCGACCTTGCCATCGCCGACGGCGAGTTCCTGGTGCTGGTGGGGCCCTCGGGTTGCGGCAAGTCCACGCTGCTGCGCATGGTCGCGGGACTGGAAGAGGCGACCGAGGGCGAGATCTCGATTTCCGGCAAGGTGGTCACGCGGCTCGAGCCCAAGGACCGCGACATCGCCATGGTGTTCCAGAACTACGCGCTTTATCCGCACATGAGCGTGTACGACAACATGGCCTATGGCTTGCGCATCCGCGGCCTGAACAAAGAAGAGATCGACCAGCGCGTGAAGAAGGCCGCCGAGTCGCTGCAACTCGCCCATCTGCTCGACCGCAAGCCGCGCCAGCTTTCGGGCGGCCAGCGCCAGCGCGTGGCGATGGGCCGCGCCATCGTGCGCCAGCCCGCGGTGTTCCTGTTCGACGAGCCGCTGTCGAACCTGGACGCCAAATTGCGCGTGCAGATGCGCATCGAGATCAAGCGCCTGCAGCGCAGCCTGGGCGTCACCAGCATCTACGTGACGCACGACCAGGTCGAGGCGATGACCCTGGCCGACCGCCTGGTCGTGATGAACGCCGGCAAGGCCGAGCAGATCGGCACACCGATGGAGCTGTACAACCACCCGGCCACGTTGTTCGTCGCGGGCTTCATCGGCTCGCCGTCGATGAACTTCTTCCCCGCCAACGCCGCGGGCGGGACGCTGGAGCTGCCGGGCGGGCAGCGCTGGACGCTGTCGCGCCAGGTCGCCGCCCAGGGCGACGTGACCATGGGCATCCGGCCCGAGCATCTGACCCTGGCCGGGGCCAACAGCCCCGCGGGCCACGCGATCCTGCCGCTGTACGTGGAGCTGATCGAGCCCTTGGGCGCCGAGACGCTGGTGCACGGGCGGCTTGAGGGCGGCAAGGCGGAGCTGACCGCGCGCGTGGACGGCGAGGCCGCGCCGGTCAAGGCCGGCAGCACGATGCGTTTCGCGGTCGATCCGCGCCATCTGCACCTGTTCGACCGGACGAGCGGCGCACGGCTGCAATGACCGGGGCAGAGGCGGCGACGCTTCTGTACGATCCGCGCGATCCCGCGACCATCGCCGACCCCTATCCCGCGTTCCGGCTGATGCGCGAGCGCGAACCGGTGCATTGGTGCGCGCCGCTGCGCGGCCATGTGCTGACGCGCTATGCCGAGGTGCGGCCGCTGCTCGGCGACCCGCGCCTGTCGGCCGACCGCATCACGCCTTTCGCCAACGCCTTGAAGCCGGAGGAGCGCCGGGGCGCCGCCGCGCTGATCGATATGCTGACGCGCTGGGCGGTGTTCGTGGATCCGCCCGACCATACGCGCCTCAGGCGCCTGCTCAATGCCGGCTTCACGCCGCGCGCGGTCGAACGCCTGGCGCCCGGCGTTAGGCTGGTGGTGGATCGGCTGATCGACAAGGTCGCGGACCAGGGACGCATGGACCTGATCGGCGATTTCGCCTATCCCCTGCCCGCGACCGTGATCGCAATCCTGATCGGCGCGCCGGCCGCGGATATCGATCTGTTCAAGAAATGGTCGGACGATCTGGCGGGGTTCGTCGGCAGCGCCGTGGCGCGGCCCGGCCGGCGCGAGACCGCAGCCCGGGCGGCGTGCGACATGGCGGGATATTTCCGCGACCTGGTGGCCGAACGCCGCGCCAAGCCGGGCGATGACATCATCGACGATCTGATCGCCGCGCGCGGCGCGGGCGGCGCCTTGACCGAGGACGAGCTGGTGGCGACGTCGGTGCTGCTGCTGTTTGCCGGGCACGAGACCACCACGCATCTGATCGGCAACGGCGTGCTGGCCTTGCTGAAGCACCCGCGGGAGATGGCGAAGCTCAGCGCCAAGCCCGAGCTGATGCCCCGGGCGGTCGAGGAGATGCTGCGCTATGACGGGCCGGTGATGGCGCTGACGCGCGTCGCGCGCGAAGACATGGAAATCGCGTGCAAGCGCATAGGCGCCGGCGAGCTGCTGTTCCTGATGGTCAACGCCGCCAACCGCGACCCGGCGGCGTTTCCCGATCCCGACGCATTCCGCACGGAGCGCGATGCGCCCAATCTCGCCTTCGGCTTCGGGCCGCATTACTGCCTGGGCGCGCCGCTGGCGCGGCTCGAGGCCAAGATCGCGGTCGAGCGACTGCTGGCGCGGCTGGGGCCGATCGAGGCGACCGGCCCCGCGCCGGAATGGCAGGACACGCTGGTGCTGCGCGGGATGAAAGAATTCCGGATCGCGTTCCGGCCGGCGCCGGCAGCGTCGAAAAGCTAGATCTTTTCTTGCTCGTCGGTCAGCCCGGCGGCGACGCCGTGCAGCACCTGCTTGTCGACCGCGCCGGTGATCACATAGGCATAGCCGTTCTTGCGCCAATAGATGATGCGCAGGCCCGCGCGCTTGGTGGCGGTCCACTCCGTGTCGCGGCGCTTGGTCTGGGCGATGGTGAGGCTCACCACGTCGTCGCCGCCCGCAGCGCGATAGAAGAACTGCGCGGCCTGCTGGCCCTCGACGAACATCAGCCGGCCGCCCTGGATCTGGAAGCCCTGGGGCTCCAGATTGGGCAGGCTCACGTGGCGCTTCAGCCGCTTGCTGAACCAGTCCTCGAGATAGCCCAGATCCTCGCCGCCGACATCGACCAGCAGGCGCTCGTCGCGCGAGGCGGTGAGCAGATAGACCTGGTGATAGTTGGCGATGCTGTTGAGCCAGTTGCCCTGGCTGGTGGCGACGATGTTGTAGGGCAGCTCGTAGTTCGTGTTGGCGTAGAAGCCGACGCCGCCCAGCACGGCGATCGCCAGCATCGCCGCCATCGCCGTATAGCGGCGCAGCGCGCCCGGCCGCCAGGGCTTGCGCGCTTGCGCGCCCAGGGGCGCCAGCAGGCGCTCGGGCACCGGCTCGTTCAGCGTCGGGTTGAACGCGGCGCGCAATACGGCGTTGGCGTCGCGCAGCAGCCCGACGCGACGCTCCAGCGCCGGATCGGCGGCGATCGCGTGCTCGACCTCGACCACGCCGGCCGGGTCGAGCTCGCCGTCCACATAAGCCATCAACAAAGCTTCATCCATTCTCTGCATCGTCCCCTCGCCGGCGACCCTAGGTCAGCCTGACGATTTTCTTGTCGTCGCCGCTCGTGCGCGGCCTCTCCAGCAGCTTGAGGAGCGTGGCGCGTCCGCGCGCCAGCCTGCTCATCACCGTGCCGATCGGAATCTCCAGAATCTCCGCCGCTTCCTTGTAGCTCACGCCTTCGACCGCCACGAGCAGCAGGATTTCGCGCTGGTCCGGCTGCAATTCAGCGACCGCCTCGCGCACCGCCTGCATGGTCATGTGCGCTTCCATGCTGCGCTCGCCGTCGAAAGCGCGTTCGATTTCGTTCTCCTGCCTGTCCTGCGCGCGTTGGCGAACCGCGAGCGCGCGCAACTCGTCGATCCAAATGGTGCGGACGATCCGGAACATCCAGCTGTCCAAACGGGTTCCGGGCGTCCACTGTTCCATGCGCGCCAGGGCGCGCTCGCACGCCGCCTGCACCAGATCGTCGGCGCGGTCGGCGCTGCCGGTCAGGCCGCGCGCGAAACGCCGCAAACGCGGCAGCAGCGCCACCAACTGGCTGCGGAACAGAGCGTCCAAAGCGTACCGTCCGACCCTTTAAGTCGTTCGCCACAATTTGGCCGCTGTTTCGAAACGGCCACCGAAGGGTTTTATTCCACCCCCAGCGCGGCGGCAAACAACCCAAAATAATGTTCTGTTTTCAATCGCATGGCCGTCGTTTAAGATGCCTTTCGCGGGCGGAATTACTGGCCCCGCGCCGCGTTTTGTGAAGGCGCGGGACCGGACGGTCCGGCGCGCCGGAAACGATCTCAACCATCCCTCAAGCACAAATGGAGAGCTCTGCTATGAAGAAAATCGCCATCGCCCTCGCCACCGTCGCCCTGATCGGCCTTGGCGCCGGGCCCAGCTTCGCCCAGGGCAAGGGCTGCGCCGACGAGATGAAGGCGCTGAAGGCCACCTGGGACAAGGCGCCCGCGGGCCCGAAGAAGGACGCGGCCGGCAAGGAATACAAGAACGCCGAAATGTCGCTGGGCAAGAAGGACGAGAAAGCCTGCCTGGCGGCGGTGAAGAAGGCTGAAGCCGCGCTCAAGTAGCACGGGCGGACCGAACAAGAAGACGCAAGGTTTAGGGAGGAAGAAGAAACGGGAAACGCGGAAACGGTAAACCCGTTCCACGAACCTGTGCCGGCTCTAGGCAAGGCCCCGTCCGCTTGTTCGGCCGGGGCCTTTTTTGCGCGCTCACATCAGCCTCATCCTTCGACAAGCTCAGGATGAGGCTAATTTTTCGCGCCCTCATGCTGAGCCTGTCGAAGTATGAGGACGCAGAGCTACACCAGCGGCGGCATGGCGAAGGGCCGCGCCTTTTCATAGGCGCGCGCGGCTTGCAGCACCAGGGCGTCGGCGTACATCGGCCCGACGAGCTGCAACGCCACCGGCAGGTGCGACCTGGTCATGCCGCAGGGCACGACCGCGGCGGGCTGGCGCGTCAGGTTGAACGGATAGGTGAACGGCGTCCATTCGGTCCAGCGCTTCATGCCCGACCTGGCCGGCGTTTCGCGCCCCACGGCGAAGGCGGGTATCGGCATCGCCGGGGTCAGCAGCAGATCGTATTTCTGGTGGAAGCGATTCATCACGACGCTCAGTTCCTCGCGCCGCTTCACCGCCGCGAGATACTGCAACGCCGTGTAGCGCGCGCCGGTCTCGGCCACCTCGACCAATCCGGGGTCCATGCCGGCGCGCTGTTTGGCGTTGTAGGGCACGAGCGCGCTGGCCGCGCCAGCGAACCAAAGCACGGTGAAGAACTCGTGCGAGTCAGCGAAGATCGGCGTTCCCTCGCCGGGATCGGCCTCTTCCACCTTGGCGCCCAAGCGATCAAAAAGTTTTGCGCCCGCCGCCACGGCGGCCGCCACTTCGGGATCGACCTTGGCGTGGCCGAGGTCGGCGCTGAAACCGATGCGCAACCCCTTCACGCCCTTGTTGAGGCCCTTCACGTAGTCGCCGTGCTCCGGCGGCAGGGCATGGCAATCCCGCGCGTCGGGCTGGGCGATCACCGAGAGCATCAGCGCGGCGTCGGCCACGGTGCGCGCCATCGGCCCGATATGCGCGAGCGTGCCCATGGGGCTCAGCGGATAGGCCGGCACGCGCCCGAAGCTCGGCTTGATGCCGAACACGCCGGTGAAGGCGCCGGGAATGCGGATCGACCCGCCGCCGTCGGTGCCGGTCATCAGCGTACCCATGCCCGCGGCCAGCGCCGCGGCCGCGCCGCCGCTCGATCCGCCGGGCGTCATGACGGGGTCCCAGGGATTGCGCGTGACGCCGGTCAGCGGGCTGTCGGTGACTCCCTTCCAGCCGAGCTCGGGCGTGGCGGTCTTGCCCAAAAACACCGCGCCCGCCTCGCGCAGGCGCGCCACGGCTGGCGCGTCTTCCTCCCAGGGCTGCTTGGGATCGATCGCCTTGCTGCCGCGCAAAGTGGGCCAACCCTTGGTCAACATGATGTCCTTGATGCCGGCCGGCACGCCGTCGAGCGGCCCCACCGGCTCGCCGCGCTGCCAGCGTTTTTCCGCCGCGCGCGCTGCCGCCAGCGCGCCCTTGCCGTCGACCAAGCAATAGGCGTTGAACGCGGCGTTGTGCAGCACGATGCGGTCCAGCGCCGCGGTGACGGCTTCGACCGGCGACAATTTCTTCTTGGCGTAGAGCGACAGCAACTCGGTCGCCGACAGCATGGCGATGTCGTTGGCCATGACCTTCCTTGAACGGGATTTAGGGACGTCGAACAGGCCGACACTGGCACAGGGAAACGGGGTAAGTCGAGGCCGCCGGACCCCAGGGATTCCCTGGGGTCCAGGGCATTCATCCGGCATTCAGCTTGGCGGCCCTATCGTCGCCGCCAGAACGAGAAAACAGGGTGCCGCAGGAACGTCGGTCGCCACCCGTGAGAAGGGCCAGGAAGGCTCCAACCGCAAAGGGGATGACGGCCATGACGACACTCAAACTCGCGAAATTCGCCGCCGTAGCCGCGTTGTCCGTGGGGCTGATCGCCACCTCGGCCGCCCCCAGCCGCGCGGGCGATCTGGACCCGCTGTTCGGCGGGCTGATCGGCGGCGGCATGGGCGCGGGCATCGGTTATGCCGCGGGCAAAAGCAGGGGTGCCGCGATCGGCGGCATTCTGGGCCTCGGTCTTGGCGCGATGATCGCCGCCGCAGCCGACAACGACCGTCATCATGTGCGGTACGTCGCCTATGCGCCGCCTCCGCCGGTCTATGCGCCGCCCCCGGCTTACGCGCCGCCGCCGGCCTATCCGGCGCCCTACGACCAGAGCTATCAGTCGCCCTATCAGCCCGCGCCCTATGGCGCGCCGGCGCAATACAGCCAAGCCTATTGCCGACAGTATTCGGGTGCGCTGAACATCGACGGCCGGTCGCAGCCCTCCTACGGCACGGCGTGCCTGCAGCCCGACGGCACGTGGCGCATCGCCAACTAGGCGGGGCGCATCGCCAATCAGGCGGATCGAATCAAGCGCTGAACAAGCAAGCCGCTCGTCGCTGGGTGCATCCAAAGCCGGCCTGCTCGGGATCGTGAAGTCCCGGGCGGGTCGGCAGGTATTTCAAGGGCTTGCCCTGGAACGGTGCCCTGCAATTCTTGCGCGGCGTTATTTCTTTACGCGTCATTAGGATGGCGACCCCACGCGAAAAACATGATCTGCCGTCCGCAGAGATCGTACGCTGTGGCCGGGTAAGCACCGCGTTTCTCGGAACCAGTTGCCGCGCATGAAATTAGGGCCGCCTGGTTGCGACAGGCGGCCCTTGAGTTTCATAGGAACTGGGAGGGGAATGGAACAGCGTGTTACCGCTGCAATGTTGCCTTTGTACCCCTGCCCGTCCATCAGCGCTGTGACGTACGTCACTCCCCGGATATGCCGAAAAGCCCAATTAAAAGAACGTTTTAACCGCATCGATGATGTCGTAGCCGTCGTTCACCACGTAAAGCATGGTCCATTTGTCGAAGGTGGTGCAGGGATGCGAGATCCCGAACGCCACCATGTCGCCGACCTTGAGCGGCGAGTTGGGATCGATCGTCAGGTGGGTGTGCTGGTCGTTGAGGCCGGCGACCTTGTGGTTGCCCGGCATGGCCTGGGGCGCGGTGTGCAGGCCCGGGCGGAACCAGAGCTGCGCCACCGGATCGTGCAAATCGGTGCCCACGTCGCGCCGTCCCATGGTCAGCAGGCATTTGCCCGGCTCGGGTCGCGACGACACATAGGTCCACAGCTCGATCGATGGTTTCAGGCCATGACCGAGCGCCTTGAGCTCGGGCGCGCGCTCCAGCATGTTGGCGAAATGCTCGGAATAGGCCTGCGAGTCGTGCGACAGGTAGCAACCGCTGCGCGTGACGACCTGGGTTTTGCTTTTGAGGCCCGCCTTGGCGAAGCGCTCGGCCACCAGATCGTAGAAGGCACTACCACCCGCGGTCAGCAGCACAATGCCCGGGGCGAACAGCCCCTCCTTCTCGGCCGCGCGCGCGATCGACACCAGGAAATCGAGAAACCCGCGCACCAGCGCGGCGCTTTCGGCGGCCGATCGCCCGCGCAACAGCCCCTCGAATCCCTCGACGCCACGCAGCGCCAGGTGCGGCGAGGCCGCCCTAGCCGCGCGCGCGACTTTCAGCGCCGCGTCCAGATCGCGCACGCCGCAGCGTCCGCCGGTGAAGCCGCCTTCCAGCAGCACCTGCACCGGCCGGCCCGGCTTGCGCGCGCGCGCCGCCGACGCCAGAATCTCGACGCTGTCGATGGAATCGACCAGGCAATAGAAATCGAAGCCCGGGTCGCGCGCGATTTCGTCCAGCACGTAGCGCAGCGCCTGCTTGCCGACCAGCTCGTTGGCCAGGATGATGCGCTTGACGCCGTAGCGCCGCGCGACCTGCACCTGCTGGATGGTGGCGAGCGTGATCGCCCAGGCGCCGCCCTCCAGCTGCATGTCGAACAATTGCGGGCTCATCGGCGTTTTGCCGTGCGGCGCAATCACCGCCCCGGTGCGCTGAAGGAACGCGCCCATCCATTTGGTGTTGTGCTCCAGCGCCGAGCGTTTCAGCACGGCGGCCGGCAGCGGCACGTCCTCGCGCAGCAGGTTCCAGCCCTTCTTGCCGATCTCGCTGAGGCGCAGCGCGCCGATGCCGCCGGGAAACCCCTTGGTGCGGCCGTCGATTTCGGATTGCCGCAATTCACCTAGATCGATCATCGATTCTTTCCTCCCGTTTCCTTGGCCGCCACTGTCGCTGGATCGCGCGTACGGCGCAAGAGTTCCCGCCCCGTTTGCGGCGCATATGGTTTGCATGTGCTGGCCGCGCATGGGCGCGCGTGTTAGCGTTTCGCACATCATCGGGAGAAACCGCATGCCCCGCATACTCGCCGTCGCTGCCGCGCAGATGGGCCCCGTTTCGCGCGCCGACAGCCGCGCATCAGTCGTCAAACGCCTGATCGACATGATGCGCCAGGCCAAGGCGATGGGCGCCGAGGTGATCGCCTATCCCGAGGCGGCGCTGACCGCGTTTTTCCCGCATTGGTTCGTCGCCGACGAGGCCGAGCTCGATGCGTATTTCGAGCGCGCGATGCCGTCGAAGGACACGCAAGCCCTGTTCGACGAAGCCAAGCGCCTCGGCGTGGGTTTCCATCTGGGATATTGCGAACTGGATTTCAGCGCCGGCCGCAAGCGGCGCTTCAATACCGCCATCGTGGTCGACCGGACGGGCGAGATCGTCGGCAAATACCGGAAAATCCACCTGCCCGGCCATCAGGAGCATCGCCCGCAAGCGCCGTTCCAGAATCTGGAAAAGCGTTATTTCGAGGTCGGCGACCTGGGCTTCCAGGCCTGGCGCGCCTTCGGCGGCGTGGTCGGCACGATGATCTGCAACGACCGGCGTTGGCCCGAGGCGTTCCGCGTACTGGGCTTGCAGGGCGTCGAGATGGTGTTCTGCGGCTACAACACGCCCGTGCATCATCCCGCCTCGCCCGAGCACGATCGGTTGGGCCAATTCCACAACGAGCTGTCGATGCAGGCCGGCGCTTACCAGAACTGCACCTGGGTGATCGGCGTCGCCAAGGCCGGGGTGGAGGAAGGCGTCGACACGATCGCGGGCTCGACGATCGTAGCACCCACCGGCGAGATCGCGGCGCGGTGTTCCACCAACGGCGACGAGCTGATCGTCGCGCGCTGCGACCTCGACCTGGGAAAATCGTACCGGGAAACCACCTTCAACTTCGCCAAGCACCGGCGCGTCGAGCATTACACGATGATCGTCGAGCGCACCGGCGCGATCCCGCCGAATTGACGGCGTTCTTCACGCCGTCATGGCCGCACTTGTTGCGGCCATCCACGTCGTTGCAGCGACAAATTGTTTGCTCGTGATGACGTGAATGCCCGGGAAAAGCCCGGGCATGACAAATCCAGAGACCTCGGTTTCAGTCGACTATCCGCCCGCGCTCACGCCGCGCTTTTCATTTTCTCAACCTGGCGCCAGGCGAGTTCGGCGAGCGGCCGCGCCTTGGAGCCGGACTCGCGCGCTTGAGCGCTCTTGGCCGTGCCGTCGCGCACCCGGCCCATGATGCCCTGACAGATCGCCGACAGGCGGAACATCACGAACACCATGTAGAAGTCCCAGTGCTCGATGCGCGCGCGGCCTGTGCGCCGGCAATACTCGGCCACATAGTCGCTTTCCGATGGGATGCCGAGGGCGGCAAGATCACTGCCGTCCAAGCCCCGAAATAATTCGGGGCGCAAGCGCCAGGCCATGACGTGATAGGCGAAATCGCCCAGCGGATGGCCGAGGGTCGATAGCTCCCAGTCCAGCACCGCCGCCACGCGCGGCTCGGTGGGGTGGAAGATCAGATTGTCGATGCGGAAATCGCCGTGGACGACGGTCGTTTCGTCGCCCGGCGGGATGTTGACGGGCAGCCACTCGATCAGCCGGTCCATCGCCTCGATCGTCTCGGTCTCCGACGCCTTGTATTGCTGGCTCCAGCGCGCGATCTGGCGGGCGAAATAATTGCCGGGCTTGCCGAAATCCCCAAGGCCCGCCGCCGCCGGATCGACTTTATGCAGCGCGGCGATCACGCGGTTCATGTCGGCGAACATCGCGCGGCGTTCGTCGCGCCCAAGATCGAACAACCGCGGATCGTAGAACACGCGGCCCGCCACGTGATCCATTACATAGAACATCGTGCCGGCGACGCTGTCGTCGGTGCATAGCGCGTAGGTCTTGGGCACCGGAACGTCGGTACTTTGCAGCGCCGACATGACGCGGAATTCGCGGTCCACCGCATGGGCCGAGGGCAACAGCTTGCCCGGCGGCTTGCGCCTGAGCACGTAGCGGCCGGAGGGCGAGGTTACCGTATAGGTCGGATTGGACTGCCCGCCGGTGATCGGCGCGATGGCGATGGGCCCGCGATAATCGGCGACCGACCGGCGCATCCATTCGTCCAGTTTCGCCGCGTCGATGCCGTCCGCCATTGCCCGAGTTCCGCTATACGCCGCCGGTTTGCCGATGATAGCATAAGGACATGAGCGACCTCGCCGCCCTGGAAAAACTGCTGGACGCGATCGGCCCCGCCGCCGTCGCGGTCAGCGGCGGCGTCGACAGCACAACGCTTGGCGTACTGGCGCATCGCCGCAACCCAGGCGCGGCCGCGATGTTCCATGCCACCTCCCCCGCCGTGCCGCCCGAGGCGACCCAGCGCGTGCACGACATGGCGGCGCGCGAGAGATGGAACCTGACAATCGTAGCCGCGGGCGAGTTCGGGCGCGAGGACTACCGCGCCAACCCGGTCAACCGCTGCTATTTCTGCAAGACAAGCTTGTATGACGCGATACGCCGCGCCACCCAGGCGCAGATACTTTCCGGCACGAATACGGACGACCTTGGCGAATACCGCCCTGGCTTGGACGCCGCGCGCGAACACAACGTGCGCCATCCCTATGTCGAGGCGGGTATCGGCAAGAGCGCGCTACGCGCCATCGCGCGGCGCCTCGGCCTCGACGACATCGCCGAGCTGCCCGCCGCCCCCTGCCTCTCCAGCCGGATCGAGACGGGCATCCGCATCGAGGCCGACATGCTGGCGAGCGTGAACGCGGCCGAGCGTTTCATCGCCCGCCTGCTGAAGCCCAGCATCGTGCGTTGCCGCGTGCGCGCCGGAGGCGTGGTGGTGGAGTTGGATGCCGCGTCGCTCGACGCGCTGGACGACGCGCGGCGCGGCCGGCTGCTGGCGCAGCTCAAGCGTTTGTTCCCCGATGCGCGCGACCTGGGTCTCGCGCCCTATCGCGCGGGCAGCGCGTTTCTCGTCGAGCCCCGTGCCCAAACGATCTGACGTGACGCTCGATCTGCGCCGTCAGGCGCGGATCGGGCTGGACGAATCGGTATTCTGCATCGGCAAGACGCCTGAGCAGATCTCCGCGATCCTGCTACGGCTGACCCAGGCCAAGGGCCGCGCGTTGCTGACGCGCCTCGATCCCAAGAAGCTCGGCGCGCTGCCGCAAGCCTTGCGCAAGCGCCTGGACTACGACCCGTCCTCCTGGACCGCGTTTCTGGGCAGGACCGCGAAACCGCGCAGCAAGCCGCAAGTGGCAGTGCTGACCGCCGGCACGTCGGACCGCGCCGTGGCGCGCGAGGCGGCGCGCACCCTTGCCTATTACGGCCACGCGACCACCGAGATCGGCGATATCGGCGTGGCGGGATTGTGGCGCCTGATGGAACGGGTGGATGAAATCCGCCGCCACCCAGTCGTCATCGTCGTGGCGGGGATGGACGCGGCCCTGCCCAGCGTCGTGGGCGGGCTGGTGCCGGGCGCGGTGATCGCGGTGCCGAGCTCGGTCGGCTACGGCGTCGCCAAGGGCGGCGAGACGGCCTTGCGCGCGGCGCTGGCGAGCTGCGCGCCCGGCGTGACGGTGGTGAACATCGACAACGGCTATGGCGCGGCCTGCGCGGCGCTGCGCATCCTGAACCGGGCCGCGACGTGACGGGAGGGCCCATGCGGCGCATCGGCTTGGTCTTGGCGGCGGCGCTCGCGCTGCTTGCCGGCGCGGAGGCCAAGGCGCAGGGCAGACTGCCGATCTTCGATTGTCACGTGCATTACGGCCAGAACGACTGGGCGCCCTACCCGACCGCCAAGGTGCTGGAGCTGTTCGACGCGGCCGGGGTGCCGCGCGTTCTCGCTTCCAGCACGCCGGACGACGGCACGCTGATGCTGAACAAGGCGGCGCCCGACCGCGTGGTGCCGATCCTCAGGCCCTATCGCAGCGGCGTCACCTCGTCCAACTGGTTCAACGATCCCAATCTGGCGCAATACCTGGAAGGGCGCTTGCAGGCCGGCGCGTACAAGGGCATCGGCGAATTCCATCTGTTCGACCCGAACAGCGCCGACACGCCCCAGGTCAAGCGCGTGACCGAGCTGGCGCTGGAGCGCGACATTGTGCTGCACGTGCATTCCGGCGCCGAGCCGGTGCGCCGCCTGTTCGCGATCGAGCCGAAGCTCAAAATCCTCTGGGCCCATGCCGGGATGAGCGAGCCGCCCGAGGTGGTCGGGTCGATGCTCGACAAATACGCGACCCTGTGGACCGAGCTGTCGTTTCGTGCCGGCGACGTGGCGCCGGGCGGCAAGCTGGATGCGCGCTGGCGCACGCTGTTCGAGAAATATTCCGACCGCTTCATGATCGGCACCGACACCTATGTCACCCCGCGCTGGGGCAACTATGTCGACCTGGTCGAGGAGCACCGGCAATACCTGATGCAGTTGCCGCGCGAGCTGGCCGAGAAGATCGCCTTCCGCAACGCGGTGCGCATGTTCGGCGGCGGCAACCTGGCCGGGTTAAACTAGCGCGCCGCCTTACACCGCGTCGGGCAGCAGCAGCACGCGCAGGCGGATTTCGTCGGCGCGCAGCTTCGGCCGCGCCAATTTCTCCAGGCGCAGAAGCTCGGGCAGGCCGTACCCGCGCAGCACCACAGCGCGCTGCATGGCCGCGACCCGGTCCGATCAGCCCGTCAGGCGCTCACACGCCGATTTGCGTGACGAACTTGCTGATGAGGTAGGCGTCCAGGCCTTCGACGCCGCCCTCCTGGCCGTAGCCCGATTCTTTCACGCCGCCGAACGGGGTTTCCGGCGTCGAAACCATCATGTGGTTGACGCCGACCATGCCGCTTTCCAGCGCGTCGGCCACCGCCGTGGCGGTCGCGGTCGACTTGGTGAAGGCATAGGCCGCCAAGCCGTATTCCAGGCCATTGGCGCGCTTGATCACCTCGTCGAAGGTCTTGAAGCGCACGATCGGCGCCACCGGCCCGAACACCTCGTTGCGCATCAGCTTCGATTTCTCGTCGACCTCGGTCACGACCGTGGGCTGGAAGAAATAGCCTTGGTTGCCGATGCGTTTTCCGCCGGCCTGGATCTGCGCCCCGTTCGCCTGGACGTCGGCGACGACCGCCTCCATCGCGTTGATCCGGCGCATATTGGCCAGCGGGCCCATCTTGGTATCGGCATCCATGCCGTTGCCGACCTTCAGGCTCTTGGCGATCTCGATGAACTTGTCGGCGAACTTGTCGTACACCTTTTCCTGCACGAAGAAGCGCGAGGGCGAGATGCAGACCTGGCCGGCGTTGCGGTACTTGCCCGCCGCGGCTATCTCGGCGGTCTTCACCGGATCGGCGTCGTCGAACACGATCACCGGCGAATGCCCGCCCAGCTCCATGGTCGCGCGCTTCATGCCGTCGGCCGCGAGCTTGGCCAGGTGCTTGCCCACGGGGATCGACCCGGTGAACGAGATCTTGCGCACGATGGGCGAGGCCAGCAGATAGGTCGACACGTCGTTCGGCACGCCGAACACCAGATTCAGCACGCCCGGCGGCAGGCCGGCGTCGACGAAGGCGCGCGCCATGGCGATGCAGGTGCCCGGCGTTTCTTCCGACGCCTTGATGATGATCGAGCAGCCGGCGGCGAGCGCGCCGGCGATCTTGCGCGCCGGGGTTATGCCCGGGAAGTTCCAGGGGGTGAAGGCGGCGACCACACCCACCGGCTCGCGCACCACGGTTTGGCGCAGGCCCGGCAGGCGGCCCGGCACCACGCGGCCATAGGCGCGCTTACCTTCCTCGGCGTACCACTCGATGATGTCGGCGGTGCCGGCGATCTCCATCTTCGCCTCGGCCAGCACCTTGCCCTGCTCGAGCGTCAGGATGGTGGCGAACTGGTCGGCGCGCGCGCGGATCAGGTCGGCGGCCTTGCGGATGATCTTGCCGCGCTCATAGGCCGAGGTCTTGCGCCAGACCTCGAAGCCCTTCGCCGCGGCCTGCAACGCGCGGTCCAGATCGGCCTTTGAGGCGTGCGGCAGCTTGCCCAGCACCTGCTCGGTGGCGGGGTTCAGCACGTCCTCGGACTTGCCGTCGCCGCCCTGGCACCATTGGCCGCCGATGAACATTTCCAGTTTCTCGTAGGCAGGCGTGCGCGAACCGTCCATTAGCGTGGCTCCTGTTGCGTTCCGGTGATTGGCGTGTGGTCGGGCGAAGGCCGCGTACAGTATCGGGGGCTTTCGGTTCTGTCGAGGCGAGCGCCCGCCCAGCGCTGTGTCGGCCGCTCAAGGCCGCGCTTACCGCGCCGAGGCACCGGCGCGGGAACGGCGATGCGCACGGCGGAAGGAATTTTGGCTCATGCGGATCCCGGCGCTTCATGCACCTACAAGTTCTGGTAGGTACAAGCCCGGCAATACATAGGGCCGACGACGATAACTCAAGTAAATGTCGCAAAATTTAGCGGTTTTCCGCCAATCCTGCGCAGGTCATTGGCGGGCTTGCGTTTTCCCCTTGTGGATAAATCTGTTGTTAAGGAAGTCCGTGTACGAATTGACGCAGAGTTGTTTACTAGGGTTACTGGGTAGATAGGTTTAGGCAAGTGCCATGACGGCTGTACTGCAGACCGAACGGGCGTTCGCAGAGCTAGGCCTGCTTGAGGACGTTGTGTTGCGCCGGCCGCAACCATTGGCGTCGTTGCCGATGGAGGATCCGGACCTCAACAGCGTTTTCGAGTACTGGAAGTCCTGCGGCCACGACGGACTGCTGCCCCGGCGCAAGGATATTGACGTGCTGCAGTTGAAGCCCGTTCTGGGCAACACGCACCTGGTCGATGTCACGGCGCAGGACCCGGCCGATTATCGCTTTCGGCTGTACGGCTCGAAAGTGCGGTTGAACCGCTTCCGCAACTACACGAATTCGCGTGTCGGCGATCTGCCGTCCGAGCCGTACCGCAAGACCGTGATCGAGGACTATTCCAGCGTGGTGTGGTCCGGCAGCCCGCTGTACCAGAACATCGTCGCGCGGCTGCAATCCATCCGCTACAGCTACAGTCGGCTGCTACTGCCGCTGGCCGAAGACGGTCGTAAGGTGAATATGCTGATTATCTGCACGCGCGACCGTACGTTCTCCGACCTCACCGTCTAAGCCGTCCAGCTCGATCGGGAAGCCCTCGTGGTGCGGCATGTCGCGCACGCGGTCGATCGATTCCGCCTGCGTGATCCAGCACAGATAGAGCTGCTCGAACTTCTTGGTGATGGCGCAGAACTCGGGCAGGCACAACTCGACATGCGGATAGCCGTAGTTCGAGGCCGGCACCTTGCTGTTGTACAGGTTCTTGAACACGAATCCGGTATGGAAATCGGTCGAGAAGTTCCTGAGGCAGATCGAGCGGCTGAGCTGCGGCAGGTAATAGGACAGGCCCTTGCCGCGATGCTCGGGATCGACCCACATCGAGCCGGAATGTCCGACCGTTCCGGAAATGCGGATCGGCGGGCGCTGCACCTTGACCTCTTGTCCGCCCAGCGCGGCGCGGCCGTTCGGGTACCACAGCTCGCAATTCTCGATCATCTCGCAGAAGTCTTCAGTACGGTAGATGCGGTCGGCATGCGAGGCGACCGTCTTGCCGTGCATGTCGGTGACGCGGAACCAGAAGCAGTCGCCCTTCAACGGCCACATCTCGGGATTGAAGCACTGGTAGACGAACGTGTTCTTTGCGCCGAGGAATTCCGCCAGACCGCGAAAGTCGGTTTCCACGGACAGCGACAGATGCAGCTCGGCTAGCCGCTCCATGATCGCGTCGATGCTGGTTTGCAGAAGCGCAAATTCCCTGTCAGTCAGCGCCATCTTGGCCTCCGCCTTACCAGCTTGATGCTTATTGTTTATTGTTAGGTTGCGTCGATCCTTAGGCACGCTCGTTGATATACTACATGAGGTCGATTCGTCCGTAACATCCTGATTTACGGAATTAACTTGTTAAAAACTCTCCATTTTGGATATCCCTCGGGTTAGAGTTGCTGTCATCCCGGCCGCTCGGCAGGAACGCTCAGCATCTCATCCCGTATCCCGTTGCCCGCCCTTAAGGGCGGGGCGCTGCGCGGTTGCCAGGACGGCTTGCGCTGTTCTTCGAAAGCCAAGGCAACCAGATTCGCGGCGTTGTTTCTTTTTAAGAGAACAAGGGAACAGCATCACAATGCATCCGAGAGTCGCAACTGCAAGCGCGCAGAAGCGTCATGCATTCCCGGCAACGCTCCACGCTGGGCGATTCGCTGTGACGGCGTTCATCGGCGGGCTATGGTGCGCTGATCGCGAACCATAAAAGCGAATTGAAATCCCACGATGACGCAAATGCTGGCTGCACTGCCTGCCCCCGTCAGGGCGGCATTGTGGTACATCGCCGCACTTTCCTGCTGGGGCATCGCCGCAGGCGTCATCCGCTACGCCTCTACTGCCATGCCGGCGCTGGAAATTGGGTTTTTCCGCGCCCTGTTCGCGGTGTTGATCACCCTGCCGTGGCTGATCCATGCGCGCGTCTTGCCGGTGCCGCGCCGGCATTTCGGACTTTATATGCTGCGCGGCGGGCTCGAGGTGGTGGGCATCGCCACCTGGTTCGCCGCGCTCGGCATGATGCTGGCGGCCGACGTGGTTGCCCTGAATTTCACCACGCCGCTTTTCGTCACGCTTTTGGGCGCGTTGCTGTTGGGCGAACGCATCAGGCTGCGCCGCAGCCTGGCCGTCCTGGCGGGGCTCGCGGGAGCGCTGTGCGTGATCAAGCCGGGCGCGGGCTTCGGCTGGGTGGCGGTTCTGCCGATCGTCTGCGCGGTGGCGGCGGCCGCGTCGCGCATCGTCGGGCGCAAGCTTGCGCGGACCGAGCCGATGGTCACGCTGATCGCCTCGCTGGGGTTCCTGACCGCGCCGGCGCTGCTGCCCCTGGCGCTCGCCGTGTGGCAGCCGCCGACGCTGTTCGGCCTGGCCGCCAGCCTGGTGATCGCCGTGCTGTCGCTGATCGGCCATATTTTCATCGTGCGCGCGCTGCGGATCAGTCCGGTGTCGGCGCTGGCGCCCTATGACTTCGCGCAGCTTCTGACCGCCGTCGCTTTCGGCATCGTGGTCATCGGCGAGTGGCCGGACCTGTGGACCTGGATCGGCAGCGCGATCATCCTGGCCGCGTCGGTCTATACCGTGCGGCGCGAGGCGATGCTTGCCCGCGCGGACGAACTAAAGCGCGGACCCCTCCCCCCCGCTGATGTCGAGTAGCGCCGCCTGGATGTGCACCGCGGCGGGACTGGCGAGATAGCACACCGCGCGCGCCACGTCCTCGGGCTGGCCGATCCGCGCGCCGCCATTACCTATGATTCGCGCGTCGGCGGCAACACTGGCTGATTCTTATGCGCTGCACAATCGTTGGGCGGTGGTGTGCAAGTTTTCGCGCCATCCACATGGGTTGCGGAAGCGT
>JAHFPH010000147.1 GCA_023266845.1 Rhodospirillaceae bacterium | reverse complement strand
CGGCGTTCGCCGAGCAGAACGCCGGCACTAGCACCCGCGCCGATCCGCGTGGCGAGGCCCAGATAGTCCAGGGGACCGATGCGCGCGCGGTCAGCCATGAAGGCGCTTCCCGTCCGGATCGAAGAAACAGGGCGCCACCACCATCGCCGCTGCGGTGCGGCCGGGCAGCGGCGCGTAAAGCGTCTCGCCCAGGCGCGCGCGGCCGTTCTTGACCAGCGCCAGCGCGATCGGCGCGCCGACCGTCGGACTGTAATAGCTGGACGAGACGTGCCCCTCCATCTTCATCGGAATCGGTTGGCCCGGATCGTCCACGAGCTGCGCGCCCTCGGGCAGCGGCCGGCGCTCGCCATCGGCCAGGCGCAGTCCCACGAGCTGCTTGCGGTCGGGGCGCAGCAGGTCGGCACGGCGCAACCCGCGCTTGCCGATGAAATCGGGCTTGGCGTCGGCGACCATGCCGCCCATGCCCAGATCGTGCGGGGTGGTGGTGCCGTCGGTCTCGTGGCCCACGACGATGTAGCCTTTTTCCGCGCGCAGCACGTGCATGGCCTCGAGGCCGTAGGGAACGACGCCGTATTTCTCGCCCGCCGCCAGCGCCGCATGCCACAACGCGATGCCGTAGCTGGCGCGCACCTGGATCTCGAACGACAGGTCGCCGGTGAAGCTCACGCGCAAGACCCGCGCGGGAATTCCCGCCGCGGCGCCGGTGCGCCAGGACATGAAGGGAAACGCTTTCGGGTCCAGATCGATGTCGTCGGTCAGCTCGGCCAGGAGTTTGCGCGCAAAAGGCCCGGAGAGCGTGACGACCGCGAATTGCTCGCTGACCGAGGTAAGCCGCACCTTCAGCTCGGTCCACTCCATCTGTAGCAGGTCTTCGAGCCACATCAGAACCGGCGCGGCATTTCCCGTCGTCGTGTGCATCAGATAATGCTGCTCGCCCAGGCGCACGGTGACGCCGTCGTCGAACACGTAGCCGTCCTCGCGCAACATCAGGCCATAGCGGCAGCGCCCGACCGCGAGCTTGGAGAAGGAGTTGGTGTAAATCAGGTCGAGGAATTTTCCCGCGTCCGGGCCCTTGATATCGATCTTGCCGAGGGTCGAGGCGTCGAAAATGCCCACCGTCGTGCGCGCGGCGCGCACCTCGCGCTCGACCGCCACGTGCATCTCTTCGCCGCCCAGCGGATAGTAGCGCGCGCGCTGCCACTGGCCGGTATTCTCGAACACCGCGCCGGCGCGAACGTGCCAGCGCTGCATCGGCGTCCAGCGCGCAGGGTCGAGGAACGCGCCGTTCATTCGGCCCGCCATCGCGCCCATGGTCACGGGCGTGTAGGGCGGGCGAAACGTGGTCGTGCCGACGGCCGGGATCGAGGCGCCGGTGGCTTCAGCCAGGATCGCCAGGGCCGGCAGGTTGGAGGTCTTGCCCTGGTCCGTGCCCATGCCCGTTGTCGTATAGCGCTTCAGATGCTCGACGCTGCGGTAGCCTTCGCGCGCGGCCATGCGCAGGTCGGCGGCGGTCACGTCGTTCTGGTGATCGACAAACTGCTTGCCGCCGCGCCCCACCGGTTTCAGCGATGGCACGATCCACAGATGCCGCGCGGGCGTCGCTTGCATCTCAGGCTCCAGCTCGGGCATCGGCGGGGTGACCGGCGCGAAGCCGCAATCCTCCGCCGCCTGCGCTCCCGCCGCGAAACCCTGCGCCAGGCATTCGGCAAGCGTCATGGCCCCGTTGCACGACCCGGCGTTGCGCTGGGGCTGCGCCGCCTTGCCCGGCACGAAAGCGCCGAGCGCATCGTCGTAGGCAAGCCTGCCGCCGGATTGCGAGAACAGGTGGACCGACGGCGTCCAGCCGCCGGAATTCAGCAGCAGGTCGCATCGCACGATTTCACGTCCGCCCGCGAGCGATGCGCCGTCGATGCCGAGCTTCGCAACCTCGATCGCCTTCACCGCTTGCGCGCCGCGCACGGCGGCGACCGCCGACCCGGCGATGACGCGCAGGCCTTTCGCCGCCGCGGCTTCGCCCCACGCGCCCGGTTCCACGCGCAGATCGACGACCGCCGCGATCTCCACGCCCGCCGCCGCCAGCTCCAGCGCCGCCGCATAGGCGCTGTCGTTGCTGGTGAATACCGCCGCGCGCCGCCCGCAGATCACGCCGTAGCGATTGAGATAGGTCCGCGCGGCGCCGGCCAGCATCGTGCCGGGCCGGTCGTTGTCGGCGAACACCAGCGGCCGTTCGATCGCGCCGGTCGCCAGCACCACCTGCTTGGCGCGCACGTGCCAGACGCGCTGGCGCGGCTGGCCTGGCTTCGGCTCGCCGAGGTGATCGGCCACGCGCTCGCACAGCGCCACCAGGTTGTGGTCGTAGTATCCGAACGCTGATGTGCGCGGCAGCATGGCGATCGCGGGCAGCCAGCGCATCGTCTCCAGCGTGCCGGCAACCCAGTCCATGCCGGGCTTGCCGCCGATTTTCTCGGCGCCGCCCAAAAGACTGCCGCCGAATTCGTTCTGTTCGTCGCACAGGATCACGCGCGCGCCGGCGCGCGCAGCAGCGAACGCCGCCGCCAGCCCCGCCGGGCCGCCGCCCGCCACCAGCACGTCGCAATGCGCGAAGCGGTGATCGTAGCGGTCGGGATCGGCCGAATCGGCGGCGCGGCCCATGCCGGCGGCGCGGCGGATCGCCCATTCGTAGAGATGCCAGAAACCCGGCGGCCACATGAAGGTTTTGTAGTAGAAACCGGCAGGCAGAAGCCGCGACACGAAGTCGTTGATCCGGCCGATATCGAACTCGACGCCCGGCCAGCAATTCTGGCTGGCGGCGGCAAGCCCGTCGAAAATCTCCACCTGCGTCGCGCGCAGGTTCGGCTCGACGCGCGGCCCGCTGCCGATCTGCACCAGGGCATTCGGCTCTTCCGCGCCGGCGGTCATGATTCCGCGCGGGCGGTGGTACTTGAAGCTGCGCGCCACCAGGCGCACGCCGTTGGCGAGCAGCGCCGAGGCCAGCGTATCGCCGTCGAACCCGACGTAGCTGGCGCCGTTGAAAAAGAAGCGCATACGCCGCTCGCGGTCGATGCGCCCGCCGGTTTGCAGCCGGAAATCGCCGGCATCGCTCATCGCGGCGGCTCCGGCTTTCTGTCGCCCGGCTTGTAGGTGGCGCGAATTTCGTGCGTTGCGGTGTGGCGCAGCGCGTTGAACCAGCGCCGGCAGCCCGCCGCGTGGTTCCAGCGCTCGTAGTGCCAGCCCTTCGGATTCTTGCGCATGAACAGATAGCGCGCGTAGTCGGCGTCGCTGATATTCATGGCGTCGGCGGGCCGCGCGATATGCGCCTCGCCGCCGCAGCGGAATTCCAGCTCCGCGCGCGGACCGCACCAGGGGCAGGTGATGAGAAGCATGGGCGCCCTTCCTTAATGCGCCACGGCGGCGGCGCCGTGTTCGTCGATCAGCGCGCCCGAGGTGAAACGGTCCAACGCGAACGGCGCGTTCAAGGGATGCGGCTCGTCGCGCGCGATGGTGTGCGCGAACACCCAACCCGAGCCGGGCGTTGCCTTGAAGCCGCCGGTGCCCCAGCCGCAATTGAAATAGAGCCCCTCGACCGGCGTCTTGCCGATGATCGGACTGGCGTCGGGGCATACATCGACGATGCCGCCCCAGGTCCGCATCACGCGCACCCGGCCGAAGATCGGGAACAGCTCGCATACCGCCGCGACCGTGTGCTCCACCACGTTCACCGCGCCGCGCTGGGCGTAGGAGTTGAACGCGTCGATGCCTGCGCCCATCACCAGCTCGCCCCTGTCGGACTGGCTGACATAGGCGTGCACCGCGCCGGACATGACGACGGTATGCAGCACCGGCTTGATCGGCTCGCTGACCAGGGCCTGCAGCGGGTGGCTTTCGATCGGCAGGCTGATCCCGGCCATCGCCGCCAGCACCGAGGCGTGGCCCGCCACCACGCAGCCCACCTTGGGCGCGCGTATCGTTCCGCGCGTGGTCTCGACCCCCGCCACGCGCCCGCCCTCGCGCATGATCCCGGTGACTTCGCAGTTCTGGATGATGTCGACGCCGTGCGCATCGGCCGCGCGCGCCAGGCCCCAGGCGACCGCGTCGTGCCGCGCCACGCCGCCGCGCCACTGCACCGACGCGCCCAGGACCGGATAGCGGGCATGGCCCTCGCAGCTCAAGATCGGGATCAGCCGCTTGACCTCGTCGCGCGTCAGCACCTCGGAGTCGATGCCGTTAAGGCGCAGCGCGTTGACGCGGCGCTTGAGCTCGCGCATGTCGTGCTCGCTATGCGCCAGGTTAACCACGCCGCGCTGGCTCAGCATGATGTTGAAATTCAGGTCCTGGCTGAGGCCTTCATACAGCCGCAGCGATTTTTCGTAGAGATGCGCGCTTTCGTCCCACAGGTAGTTGGACCGGATGACCGTGGTGTTGCGCCCGGTGTTGCCGCCGCCGATCCAGCCTTTTTCCAGCACGGCGACGTTCGTGATGCCGTGCTCCTTGGCCAGGTAATAGGCCGTGGCGAGCCCGTGCCCGCCGCCGCCCACCACCACGACGTCGTAGCCGGGTTTCGGGTCGGGACTGCGCCAAGCCTGTTGCCAATCCTCGTGATGGCTGAGCGCGTTGCGCGCCAGGCTGAAGATCGAATAGCGGTTCATTTGCTCAATCTAGGCAACGGGCGGGCCAGTAGGCAACCTCGCCGCGACGCCGGCTGGCCCGCCCGCGACCGCGCCCTTTCGCGTATGGCACATGGGCGCCTTACGCAGGAGCCGACGCGGCCAGGCTCTGCTACCCTCAAGGCAAAATAAAGTCCGGGGAGGAAAAACTGGCGCTTCCAGGGCCGTTCGCGCTGCTCGGCAACGCCGCGTACCGGCGCGTCTGGGCGATCGGGGGACTGAGCTGGTTCACCCGCATGTCCGACATCGTGGTGACCGCGATCTACGTGTACGACGTCACCGGGTCGGCCGGGCTGGTGGGCGTGATGTCGTTCCTGCGCTTCATGCCGATGATCGCCGGCGCGTTCAGCGGCGCGCTCGCCGCGCGCTTCACGCTGCACCTGTTGCTGCGCGGGCTGCTGGCGATGCTGGCGCTGGTCTATGCGACGATGGCGGTGCTGGCGTTTTCCGGCCGGCTTGCGATGTGGCAGGTCGCCGCCGGCGCGTTGTTGATCGGCTGCTACTGGTCGGCCGAGAACTCGGTGCGCCGCACGCTGGTGGGCGAGGTCGTCGGCACCGAGCGGATCAGCACGGCGATCGGCCTGGACTGGGCGACGATCAACGCGCTGCGCCTGGTCGGTCCCTTGATCGGCGCGGCGCTGTATTCCGGCTGGGGCTTGGGCGCGTGGTACGCGCTGTGCGCGCTGGCCTTCGCCGCCGCTACGGGATTGAGCGTCGAGGTGCGCTCGGCGATTGAGCCGGCGGCCGCGCGCACGCGCTACATCTTCACCGCGATGGCCGAGGATATCGCCGCCGCCCTGCGGAACCCGGCTATCGCCGGCATGCTGGCCGTCACGCTCAGCATGAATTTCTTCCACTTCCCCTATACCAGCATGGTGCCGGTGATCGGCAAGCAAGTGCTGGGCGCCTCGCCGGTCGAGGTCGGCATGCTGACTTCGGCCGACAGCGTCGGCGCGCTGATCGGCGGGTTCGCGGTGGCGAGCGTCGCTCAGCCCCGGCTGTTCGGGCGGATTTTCGTGATCGGATCGGCGGCGGCCACGCTCGGCGTATTCGGCCTGGGCGTTTCGCGCGACTATGCGCTCACCATGGCGGCGCTGTTCCTGACCGGCGTGGGCGGGGCGCTGTTCGGCACCATGCAAAGCACGCTGATGCTGACCCGCGCGCCGCCCGAGCGCCGCGCGCAGATGATGGGGGTGCTGACGACCTGCATCGGCCTAGGCCAGGTGGGCACGCTGGCGGTCGGCGCGGTCGCCGAGCGCATCGGCGCCGGCGCGGGCGTGGCGCTGTTCGGCGCGCTCGCCTTCCTGGCGGTGATGCTGTGCGCATGGACAAAGCCGGCGCTGTGGCGATCGACGGCAGGTTAACTACTTTTGATTGTACGAGTTGAAATTGTTCCGATAATAGGTAATACTGGTCCAAATGAATAGAGCTGAAATTCGCGGAACATGGTTTTACGAATCAACATCGCTTTGCTTGCCGGATTGTTCGTTATCACGTCCGGCGCGATTACATCGGCGCAAATGACGCCCGATCAAGACGCCCGGCAGATCGATCGGCAAACCTCGCAATTCCTGGGGCGCGGCATGCTGGCGGAAGGACTGGACTCGGCGCGGCGGGCGCTCGCCCTTCGCGAGCGCACTCTGGGATCGAGCCATCCGGAGCTAAGCAGCAGGATCAACGAAATTGCCATGATCGAGCAAGATCTCGGGCGCTATACGGCGTCTGAAGCGGATTTTTACCGCGCGCTCGCCATCGCGGAAAAAGCGCACGGCGCGGATCACGCCGAGGTCGCAACGATATGGAACAATATTGCGGAGCTTTACTACGCGCAGAGCCGCTTTACAGCCGCCGAGAACACGCACCGCCGCGCCATCGCCATTCGCGAAAAGCTGGATCATCCGGATTTGGCTCAGAGCCTGAACAATTTGGCGGGCATGTATGCGCGCCAGGAGAAATATGCAAATGCAGAAGCGACGTATCTGAGAGCCGTCGCGCATCGCGAACGGCTGCTGGGCATAAATCACCCGGATGTTGCGAAGGTCCTCAACAATCTAGCTCTGATGTATTCGCATCAAAAGCGCTTCGACGAATCCGAACGCCTGAATCTGCGCTGCCTTGCAATCTACGAACGGGCACTCGGCCAAGATCATCCGGAGGTGGGGATACAGTTGAACAACCTTGCGGGGGTCTACCGCGATTCAGGACGGCGGATTGAGGCAGAACAACAGTATTTGCGGTCGATCAAAGTGCTTGAGGCACGGATGGGCGCCGACAGCCCTTTCATCTCTACGATGCTGGAAAATCTCGCTAGTCTACTCGAGGAAGAAGGGCGTTACGGCGAGGCCGAAAAACTGTATCGCCGCGCCATAGCCGCTCTCGACAAGCCGCCGTTCGATGGATCGCCGGATATGGCTCTGGCGCTCAAGAACCTTGCGCTCCTGCTTCAAAAGCGCGGCCTGGACAGCGACGCCGAGCCGCTACTGACACGCGCTCAATCGATCGAAGACGCGCTGAAGGCGAGCAGCCCGGATAGCCGAAAGTAATCTCTCGACCAAGCTTGCGCCGCGCGAGACCGGGCGGCTAGAGTGATTTGCAAAATCGGGAGGAAACCATAAATGCGCCGCACCACGCGGTTCCGCCGCCTCGTCGACGCCAAGGAAATCCTGGTGCTGCCCGGCGCCTATGACGCGCTGACCGCCAGGATCGTCGAGCAGGCGGGGTTCCAGGCCGTCAGCGCCGGCGGCTATACCGCCACCGCCAGCCTGTTGGGCCAGCCCGACACCGGCCAGCTCGGCATGAGCGAGATGGCCGATTTCTACGCGCGGATGTGCGACGCCACGTCCCTACCCGTGTTCGCCGACGCCGACACGGGCTACGGCAACGTCACCAACGTGGCGCGCACCGTGCGCGCGTTCGAGCGCGCCGGCGTGGGCGGGTTGTTCATCGAGGACCAGGTGGCGCCCAAGCGCTGCGGGCACATGGCGGGCAAGGCGGTGATCCCGGCGGTCGAAATGGTCGCCAAGATCAAGGCGGCGCTTGACGCCCGCCACGACCAGGACCTGGTGATCATGGCGCGCACCGACGCCCTAGCGGTCGACGGCATCGACGACGCGATCCGCCGCGGCCAGCTCTA
>JAHFPH010000146.1 GCA_023266845.1 Rhodospirillaceae bacterium | reverse complement strand
CAGATTTGAATTGGCTTCGCCCGCCGCCTGGGCGACAAATACGGGCGATGGAAATCCACCAGATCCGCTATTTCCTGGCGGTGTGCGAGACGCTGAACTTCACGCGCGCGGCCGAGCGCTGCAACGTGTCGCAGCCCGCGCTGACCCGCGCCATCAAGGCGCTGGAGGACGAGCTGGGCGGCGAGTTGCTGCGCCGCGAGCGCAACCTGACGCATTTGACCGAGCTGGGGCGGTTGGTGCACGAGCCATTGGCGCGCGCGCTGGAAGAAACCGAGCGCACCAAGAAAGAGGCCAAGGCATTCCTGAAGCTGGACGACGCGCCGCTGAAGCTCGGCATCATGTGCACGATCGGCCCGACGCGCCTCACCAATATGCTGGTGCATCTGCACGCGGCCTTTCCCGGCATCCAGCTCCACCTGATCGAGGGCACGCCGGCGAGCCTGGTGGAAAGCCTGATGCGCGGCGAGGTGGAGCTGGCCGTGCTGTCCACGCCCGACCCGAAGCCCGAGCGCCTGGACATCGTGCCGCTGTACCGCGAGAAGTTCGTTCTCGCCTTCCCGCCGGGCCACCGCTTCGAGAAGAAGAACGCGGTGAAGTTGGAGGACATGGATGGCGAGAACTACTTGCTGCGCATGGATTGCGAGCTTAAGGAGTTGATCCGCGAGATGCGCGAGGCGCGCGGCGTGAAGCTCAACATCCGCTTCCAGAGCCAGCGCGAGGATTGGATTCAAAGCATGGTGATGGCCGGCATGGGCTGCGCCTTCATGCCGGAATACATGCCCACGGTGCCCGACCTGCCGGCCCGTCCGGTGATGGAGCAGGAAATCTCGCGCGAAGTGTCGTTGGCGATGGTCGCCGGCCGGCAATTCTCGCCCGCGGTCAAGGCCCTGGTCAGCTTGGCCGCCAAGTTCGCCGATCTGAGCAAGGAAAAACAACGCGGCAAGGCGAAACCGTAAGAAGCCCTTCCAATTCAGTCATGGCCGCCGCCGGTGATGAGACGGATGTTGCGCCGGAAGGTCAGGTACGACCAGGCCCAGTCCAGCATCACCGAGCTGCGATTGCGCGCCCCGACCAGGAACGCGACATGGACGCCGCCCCACAGCCACCAAGCGGTCAGGCCGCTCAAGCGCACCAGCCCGAAATCGGCGATCGCGGATTTGCGGCCGATGGTCGCCATCGAGCCCAAATGGCGATAGCGAAACGGCGCGGGCGCTTTGCCGCCGGTGATCCGCGCATGGATCAGCTTGCCGACGTAACTGCCGCCCTGCTTGGCCGCCGGCGCCAGGCCCGGCAGCGGGTTGCCGGCACGATCCAGCGCCAGCGCGGTGTCGCCGACGGCGAATACATTGGCATGGCCGGTCACGGCCAGATCGGGGCCGACTTCCACGCGCCCCGCGCGGTCGGCCTTGGCGCCAAGCCACTTCGCGGCCGGCGAGGCGACCACGCCCGCGGCCCACAGCACGGTGCCCGCGTCGATGCGCTCGTTGCCGATCGTAGCGCCGCGCTGGTCGACGATGGTGACCTTGCCGTTCAGCCGCACCTCGACGCCCAGCCCTTCCAACGATGTCTGCGCTTTTGCCGATAATTGCTCGGGGAACACCGGCAACACGCGCGGGCCGGACTGCACCAGGATCACGCGCGTCTCGGCCGGATCGAAATTGCGGAATTCCTTGTCCATGCCATGGCGCGCCAGCTCGGCAATGGCGCCGGCCATCTCCACGCCCGTGGGCCCGGCGCCGACGATGACGAAGTTCAGCTGCCGGCGGCGCTCCTCGGCGTCGCTCGCCGCCTCGGCCCGCTCGAACGCCAAAAGTATGCGGCGGCGAATCGCGGTGGCGTCGTCGATCTTTTTCAGACCCGGCGCGTCCTTTTCCCAATCGTCCTTGCCGAAATAGGAATGCCGCGCGCCGGTGGCGAGCACCAGATAATCGTAGGGCACGTCGCGCGCGTCGCCTTCGGCCTCGACCCGGACCGTGCGGCGCCCGGTATCCACGCCGCTAACGCGGCCCAGCAGCACGGAGGTATTCGATTGCTCGCGCAGGATTTCGCGGATCGGCGAGGCGATGTCGGCCGGCGACAATCCCGCCGTCGCCACTTGATAGAGCAAGGGCTGGAACAGGTGATAGTTGCGCCGGTCGATCACCGTGACGCGCGCCGGGGTGAAGCGCAACGCGCGGGCCGCGGCGATGCCGCCGAACCCCGCGCCCACGATCACGACATGCGGCGCCTTGTCCAGCGCGCCCCGCGGCAACGGGCCGAAGCCGGGCAGACGGTGCTGCAGAAACCGTGTGATCAGATGGTCGAGCGACAACAAACCCGGTCCGCGCAACGCGATCTGGCCCAGCAGCATCAGCCAATACACGAGCTGCGGCTGGTTTTGGTCCATGAGCTGGATCGCTAGGGTCGCGACGATCATCGCCAGCGCGTCGAGGCGCGCGACCAGGCCGAGCGCGAGCAGCGCAGGCGCGACCAGGCCATGGTCCCACAAGGTTTGCGCCATCCACAGCCGGATGAAGAGCTGATAGAGCGGACCGATATAGCGCATGACGGCCTGGACCAGGTCGGCCAGCGGCGCGATCAGCGGTATGGCGGTGCGCCTGATCGCCGGCGCGATGAAATGATCGAGCGACAGGGCACCCGGCCCGCGCACGGCCAGCCAGCCCAGCAGAATCGCCCAGAACAGATGGTCCGGCAGCTCCTTGTAGTTGAACTGGATCACCAGCGACAGAATCAGCATGGGAATCGCCGCCACGCGCGTGGCCAGGCCCAGGAACAGGAACACAGGCGCCACGATTTCGATGCCCGCGCCCAGATACGCGGCGGTCACCGGGTCCATCCAGCTGACGGGGTATTCGTTGCGCGACAGCTCCAGCGCCGTCTGCCAGTTGGCGATTTTCAGTACGCCCGAGACCCAAAAGATGCTGGCGAGCCACCAGCGAATCGTCAGGTCCAGCATGGACCCCAGCGTCCGGTCGGCAAGGCCCAGCGCCGCCTCGGCGCGCGCTAGCGTGTATCCCAGACGGTTCATGGACGTTCTCCTAAAGCGCGCGCGGCTCGGGCATGGCCCCGACGGCCGGCGCGGTTGCGTTCAGCGTGCGCAGCGCCGCGATGATGTCGGCCGGTTCGGCGCGCTCGGTGAAATCGACCTCGATGAAGGCATGGGCAACATCGCCGTTCCGTCCGATCACATAGGTGGCGGGCAGCGGCAATTCCCAGTCCTGGGTTCCGTTGATCGCGGCAAGGTCGATGTCGATGCGGCGATAAAGCCGCACCAGTTCGTCGGGCAGGCGAAAGGTCAGGCCGAACAGACGCGCCACCCTGTTGCCGCGGTCCGTCAGCAGCGGAAAGGCAAGCGCCAGCTTGTCGCGCGTGGCGCGCGGGCCGGGATTGAGCTGCGGCGAAATCGCCAGCAGGCTCGCGCCCAGCGATTGGATCGCCGGCAGCGCGCCCTGCAAGGCGCGCAACGCCAAGCTGCAATACGGGCACCAGCCGCCGCGATAGAACGAGATCACCACCGGCCCCATTTGCAGCGCGGCGTCGAGGGATACAATGCGTCCCTCGGCGTCCGGCAGCTCGAAATCGGGCGCCGTCTCGCCGACCTGCAGGCAGACGCGGTCGAGCTCAACGCGGCGCAATTCATCCAACAGCGCATCGAGCCCGGCCTGCGCCTCGGCCGAGCGCCGCACGCGCGCGGCCTCGGCCAGCTCCTGCAATTCCTGCCGCAACGGCATGGGCGGTCTCCGGCGCTTCGGTTTTCAGCGTCCGAGGAAGCGGCGTGCGATCAGGTGATCGACGGAAAGCATGCCAGGTCCGCGCGTCAGCACATAGGCCAACAGCGACGCCCACATCAGATGCTCGGCCCAGTTGCCCGGATAGACCAGGAATTGGATCACCGCCACCAGGCCCAGCAGCGCGCCGGCGCCCAGACGCGCGCCGAGCCCCAGGATGATCATCAGCGCGGAGAACAGCTCGTTGGCGGTGCCCAGATAGGCGGCGATCTCGGGCGGCAGCAGCGGTACCTTGTATTCGTCCTGGAACAAGGCGACCGCGGTGTCGGACACGCGCCAGCCGTCGTCCAGCTTGGTCAGGGCCGATTTGAAAAACACCATGCCCACGCCGACGCGGAATCCCAGGTCGAGGATCGCGCGCGGGAATTTCTCCAGCAGACCGAGCGCGGTTTCGATCATACGCAAGGGTCGGGAAGACTGCATGGTCATAGCGGTGCTCTCGTGCATGGTGTTGGCGGTCATGGGGCTCTCCTTCAAGCGGAGGGGTTGCGAAAAATCGGTTCGGCCAGCAGCGCGGCCAGCGCGCGCGCCAGGTCGAACAGCGGATCGGATTGCAACGCCAGGCCCGCCGCGCGGTTCAACTCCGCGCCGGCGAACAGCGCCGCTATGAAACGATGCTCGGGTTTCTCCAAGGTGCGGAACATCGTGTCGGCGCCGCGCCGCCAGATCAGCAGCGCCACGCCGCCCTCTACCAGGTCCACCGCGCCGTCGGCGCCGGGTTGGTTGGCGGCCCAAATGCCGTGCACCGGATAGGCGGACACCAGCAGGCGCGATGCGGGATGCGGCATCAGATGCATTCCCTGCAACGGCGCGCCCCGGAGGGAGTCCGCGTCGAGCGCCGCGACATCCGGCGCGTGGAGCGACAGGTTGATGGCCCATTCCATGCGCGCCACGTCGCCGAGATAGGCCGGCGCGTTGGGCAGGGTTTCGACGAACGCGGGAAAATCCTCGCCGTATTCCGCCAGTACGGGCTGGCGCGGCGGATGCGCTGCGACGTAGCGCCGTACGGCGGCGGCGAAGTAATCCGGGCCGACCAGGCGGGCCACCACCGGAAAAGTGGCGGCAAGCGCCTCGGTCAGCGAAATGCGAAGATGATTGCGATAGACCTGCGCGCGCCGGGCGGGCTCAAGGCGGTCATGCAGAATCGCCGCGGCGACGCGGTCGGGCGCACCGCCGAGCAGATAGCGCGAAAAATCGCGCTGGATTTCATGCAGCGCGGGCATGGTGCTCTCCGTTCAGCGCGGCGAAGCGCGCGCGGTCGGCGCGGCGGGCTTCGGCCACCAGCACGTCCAGGGCCGGAATGTCGCTGTCCCATTCGACCAGCGAGGGTGCATCGGGAAAGCGGCGCACGGCGCGCGCATAGAGCGCCCACACCTCATCCGTGACGGGCGATCCGTGGTCGTCGATCAAAAAGGTCACGCCGGCCTCTTCGGTGCGGTGATGGCCGGCGAGGTGGATTTCGCCCACCGCGTCTGCGGGCAGTGCGTCGATATAGGCATGGGCCCATTCCGGCCCATAGCCGTGATTGACGGCGGAGACATGGATGTTGTTGACGTCGAGCAGGATTCCGCAGCCCGCGCGCGCGTTGAGCGCGGCCAGGAAGTCGGGCTCGGGAATCGCGGACTCGGCGAAGCGCAGATAGGTGGAGGGATTCTCGATCAGCACGCGCCGGCCGGTCGCGTCCTGCATGCGCGCGACATTGGCTGCGACGGCCGCCAGCGCCTCGTCGGTATAGGGCAAGGGCAGAAGGTCGTTGTGATAGACGCCGCCGGTGACACTCCAGGACAGATGCTCGGACACCAGCCACGGGTCGATCGCGGCGATCAGATCGGACACGCGGCCGAGATGCGCCGGATCGATTCCATCGGCGCTGCCCAGCGACAAGCCCACGCCATGCAGCGACAGGGCGTAGCGCCCGCGCAAATCTTCCAGCGCGCGGCGCGGGGCGACGCCGCCCAGATAGTTTTCGGCGTGAATTTCAAGGAATCCGACCGAGGGGCGGGACGCCGCGACCGCATCGTGATGCGCCGCGCGCAGGCCGATTCCGGCCGGGCGCGTGGAATACCGCGACATGGTCATGGCGTCCCTCTTTGTCCTCGGGGGGTGGAGGACGATCAGCTCTTCGCCATGCCGCCGGCGATCTTGGCGCAGGTGCCGGCCGGGACATAGATCCAGGCGTCGGCCTGGTTGTCCTTCTTCGACGTGCCGGCGCAGCTCGACGCCGCGGTCTGGCAATCGTTCTTGCCGGCCTTGGCTACGGCAAAGCACTTCTCGGCCTGGAATTTCGGCGTTTCGGCCGGGCCCGCGACAGCGAAGCCGGCGGCGAGCGAGATGGCGGCCGCGACGGCCGAAGCGATAAGCGTGTTGCTGGTGTTCATATAAGTCACTCCGTTGGGTTGGTGGCGCCGGCGCGGACCGGGACGGCTGCACGGGCGGTGAGGCGACAATGCTTGCGGGGCCCGGCGGTTTGAAATGCCGAGGTCCTATGGTTTCGATGATCGGGGGTTATGGCCGGCGGCCACTTCTAACCCGTTGACAAAGCACCTATTTACGGGACGAGCCCGTAGAATATGACGTTGCCCGTCGGCAACAGGCGCCCAGGCAACAGCGCGGTGGCCAAAAACCTAGCGATGCCGCATTCCCCGCGCTGGCACGCCTGCCCGGCGCGCGCAAACCCCTGATCGTGGACCTGCAAGCCGCCGACGTCGCGCGGCTGGTGTCGGTCGGCCCGAACAAGTCGGGGAAAGAGGTGCGGTAGGCGCGTCTTACCTTTTCTTCGGATAGACGATGCTTTCGGCCGAGCGGTACATCCACTCGAGCTCCTCGGCGCTCACATGCTCGCGCTTGCTGTTCTTCAGCGCCGCCAGGGTCTCGATCATCATGATGCGCCTGACCTCGGACGCCAGGGTGTTGAGCCGGTGATAGGCTTCCGACACGTGCCGGCCGAGCGTGGTGACGCCGTGCTGCAGCATGATCACCGCGTTGGTGTCGGCGATGAAATCCTTCAACGGACCCACGTCGAGCTCGACGTTGACATGCGAGGGCAGGATATGTGGCGGCTTGCCCATCACCACCGCGAATTCCACCGATACCGGCTCGATTTTCTTGAACGCGCCCGCGGCCAGGAACGCGATGGTCTCGTCGTGATGCACGTGGATCACCGCGTTGATGTCGGGCCTGAGGCGGAAAATCTCGCGGTTGAGCTTGTGGCCGACGCTGGTCGGCACCTCGCCGTAGAGCATCGCGCC
Source organism: Rhodospirillaceae bacterium (assembly GCA_023266845.1). GTDB lineage: Bacteria > Pseudomonadota > Alphaproteobacteria > JAEULC01 > JAEULC01 > JAEULC01. The sequence continues at coordinate 790 of JAHFPH010000146.1, read as the reverse complement.
GGTGGGGATGTCGGTCGCCACCACGTTGTCGAGCGTCATCTCTTCCAGCGACACGCCGGAATGCTTGGTGTAGGCGACGCCCTCGGCCCAGCCCGGATGGGCCGCGCGGATCGCGATGTTGCCCAGGCTGTTATGCACATAGCCGCGCGCCGCGACCATGTGCGCGTAGCGCAGCAATAGCCGCGCCACGTCCTTCTTGAACGCGAAGCGCGCCGGGCGCTTGGCTTCGGCCTTAGCGTGGCCGGATTTCAATTGAACGACGCTCGGCATTCCTGCCCTCCGAATCGGCTTCGCCCATCATAACACGGGACGCCGCGTGGCAAGCGGCGCGCGCTTGAGCGGACGAATCGGCCAGACGAATCGGCGCTGGAAATTCCGGTCATCGAGCCGATGGTGCCGCCGGCGTGAATCGGACACGCGACCCCACCCTTACCAAGGGTGTGCTCTACCACTGAGCTACGGCGGCGCCTTGGCGGCGGCCGGAAAACCGGCCGCCGGGCTGCGAACGGCGCGGGACCATAATATAGGCGGCAGGGGGGTGCAAGGCGGGCTGACCTCACCCCGAGCTTGTCGACGCACGAGGCGCAAAATCCACATCTATTTTCCCAACCCCGGCCTTACTTACGCCCCAGCCCCATGCCAGACTCGCACCCTCGATGACCGACCGCCACGCCAAACCGACCCTCACCGAGGCTGGAAAACAGGCCCAGGACCGGCGCCGCTTGCGCCAGGCCCAGGCGTTGCGCGCGAATCTGGCGCGCCGCAAGGCGCGCGACCGGAAGCTGGAAAC
>JAHFPH010000145.1 GCA_023266845.1 Rhodospirillaceae bacterium | reverse complement strand
AAGCAACAGATCGCGAATTTCGGCTCCGAGGCCGACGTCGCCGAGGTCGGCCAGGTGCTGTCGGTGGGCGACGGCGTCGCGCGCGTTCACGGCCTCGACCGCGTGCAGGCCGGCGAGATGGTCGAGTTCCCCGGCGGCATCAAGGGCATGGCGCTGAACCTGGAAAGCGACAACGTGGGCGTCGTCATTTTCGGCGACGACCGCTCGATCAAGGAAGGCGACACGGTCAAGCGCACCGGCGCCATCGTCGACGTGCCGGTGGGCAAGGGCCTGCTCGGCCGCGTGGTGGACGCGCTGGGCAATCCGATCGACGGCAAGGGCCCGATCAAGGCGGCCGAGCGCAAACGCGTGGACGTGAAGGCCCCGAGCATCATCCCGCGCAAATCGGTCAGCGAGCCGGTGCAGACCGGCCTGAAGGCGATCGACAGCCTGGTGCCGATCGGGCGCGGCCAGCGCGAGCTCATCATCGGCGACCGCCAGACCGGCAAGACGGCCGTCGCCATCGACACCTTCATCAATCAAAAATTCATCAACGCCGGCGGCGACGAGAAACGCAAGCTCTATTGCGTCTATGTCGCGATCGGCCAGAAGCGCTCGACCGTGGCGCAGATCGTCAAGACGCTCGAGGACAACGGCGCGATGGACTATTGCATCGTCGTCGCCGCCACCGCGTCCGAGCCCGCGCCGCTGCAATTCCTGGCGCCCTATACCGGCTGCACGATGGGCGAATATTTCCGCGACAACGGCATGCACGCCGTGATCGTGTACGACGACTTGTCGAAGCAGGCCGTGGCGTACCGTCAGATGTCGCTGCTGCTGCGCCGCCCGCCGGGCCGCGAGGCCTATCCGGGCGACGTGTTCTATCTGCATTCGCGCCTGCTGGAACGCGCCGCCAAGATGAACGACGACAATGGCGGCGGCTCGCTGACCGCGCTGCCGATCATCGAGACGCAAGCCGGCGACGTGTCGGCCTATATCCCGACCAACGTCATCTCGATCACCGACGGCCAGATCTTCCTGGAAACCGAGCTGTTCTATAAGGGCATCCGCCCGGCCATCAATGTCGGCCTGTCGGTCAGCCGCGTGGGCTCGGCCGCGCAGATCAAGGCGATGAAGCAGGTGGCCGGCCGCATCAAGCTCGAGCTGGCGCAGTACCGCGAAATGGCGGCCTTCGCCCAATTCGCTTCCGACCTCGACGCCTCGACCCAGCGGTTGCTCGCGCGCGGCGCGCGGCTGACCGAGCTTCTGAAGCAGCCGCAGTTCAAGCCCTATCCGGTGGAAGAGCAGGTCGTGGCGATCTTCGCCGGCGTGCGCGGCTATCTGGACAAGGTGGCGATCGGCGACATCACGCGCTTCGAGCAGCAGTTGCTGTCCGAGATCAAGGCGGACGCCAAGGACATTCTGGCGGACATCCGCGATAAGCGCGAGCTGTCGCCGGCGATCGAGGAGAAGCTGAAAGGCTTCCTCGAAAACTTCGTCAAGAAGTTCGCGGCTTAAGGCCCCAGAGCGACGGAAAGCCGGTTCAAGGCCCATGCCCAGCCTTAAAAGCCTTCGTCTGCGCATCAACAGCGTGAAATCGACGCGCAAGATAACCTCGGCCATGAAGATGGTCGCGGCGGCGAAGCTGCGCCGCGCGCAGGAACAGGCCCAGGCTGCGCGGCCCTATGCCGAGCGCATGGAGCGCATGCTGGGTTCGCTCAGCGCCAGTTTCGCCGGCAACGAGGGCGCGCCGGCGCTGCTGGCGGGCAACGGCAGGGACAAAACGCATCTGGTCGTCGCGGTAAGCTCGGACCGGGGCTTATGCGGCGGCTTCAACGGCGCCATCGCCCGCTATGTGCGCAACAAGACCAAGCGCCTGATCGCCGAGGGCAAGACCGTCAAGATCCTGGGCGTAGGCCGCAAGGCGCGCGACATGCTGCGCCGCGACTTAGCCGGTCTGATCGCCCCGGGCAGCGACGAACTGGGCCGCGTCGTCGTATTCGGCCGCGCGCAGGACGCGGCGCGGCGCGTCGCGCAGATGTTCGAGGCGGGCGAGGTGGACGTCGTCACCATCGTCTACAACCGCTTCAAATCGGTGATCAGCCAGATCGTGACCGAGCAGCAATTGATTCCCTTCGCCCCGCCTTCGGCCGACAAGGCGTCCGGCGACAAAGCCAAGGCCGGCGCCTCCGGCGCGGACCTGGCGATCTACGAATACGAGCCCGACGAGGCCGAAATCCTCGCCAAGCTTTTGCCGCTTAATCTCAGCGTGCAGGTCTTCCGCGCGCTGTTGGAAAGCACGGCGTCGGAGCACGGCGCGCGCATGACCGCGATGGACAACGCCACCCGCAACGCCGGCGACATGATCGACCGGCTGACCCTCAACTACAACCGCACCCGCCAGGCGATGATCACCAAGGAACTGATCGAGATCATCTCCGGCGCCGAAGCGGTCTAGCAATCCGAGCAGGAGCTGCCAGATGGCCCAGACCCAGACTTCCAAGAACACCACCGGCCGCGTCACGCAAGTGATGGGTGCGGTGGTGGACGTGCGCTTCGACGGCGAGCTGCCGGCGATCCTGAACGCGCTGCACGCCGAGAACCAGGGCGCCAAGCTGGTGCTCGAGGTGGCGCAGCATCTGGGCGAGAACACGGTGCGCACGATCGCCATGGACACGACCGAGGGCCTGGTGCGCGGCCAGAAGGTGAGCGACACGGGCGCCCCGATCACCGTGCCGGTGGGGCCGGAGACGCTGGGCCGCATCGTCAACGTCATCGGCGAGCCGGTGGACGAGCGCGGACCGGTCAAGACCAAGAAATCCTCGCCGATCCATCGCGCGGCGCCCGAATTCGTCGACCAGTCGACCGAGGCGCAGATGCTGGTGACGGGCATCAAGGTGGTCGATCTGCTGGCGCCCTATGCCAAGGGCGGCAAGATCGGCCTGTTCGGCGGCGCCGGCGTCGGCAAGACCGTCATCATCATGGAGCTGATCAACAACATCGCAAAAGCCCATGGCGGCTATTCGGTGTTCGCCGGGGTGGGCGAGCGCACGCGCGAAGGCAACGACCTGTACCACGAGATGATCGAGTCGGGCGTCATCAAGCTCGACGGGCCGGGGTCTAAGGCGGCGCTGGTGTACGGGCAGATGAACGAGCCGCCGGGCGCGCGCGCGCGCGTGGGCCTGACCGGCCTGACGCTGGCGGAATATTTCCGCGACGACGAAGGCCAGGACGTGCTGCTGTTCATCGACAACATCTTCCGCTTCACGCAGGCGGGCTCGGAAGTGTCGGCTCTTCTTGGGCGTATCCCTTCCGCGGTGGGCTATCAGCCGACGCTCGCCACCGACATGGGCACGCTGCAGGAGCGCATCACCACCACCAAGAAGGGCTCGATCACCTCGGTGCAGGCGATCTACGTGCCGGCCGACGACCTGACCGACCCGGCGCCGGCCACCTCGTTCTCGCACTTGGACGCCACCACCGTGCTGTCGCGCCAGATCGCCGAGCTCGGCATCTATCCGGCGGTCGATCCGCTCGACTCGACCAGCCGCATTCTCGACCCGCGGGTGGTGGGGCAGGAGCACTACCAGATCGCGCGCGACGTGCAGCGCGTGCTGCAGACCTACAAGTCGCTGCAGGACATCATCGCCATCCTGGGCATGGACGAGCTGAGCGAGGAAGACAAGCTGACCGTGGCGCGCGCGCGCAAGATCCAGCGCTTCCTGTCGCAGCCCTTCCACGTGGCCGAGGTGTTCACCGGCTCGCCCGGCGTGTTCGTGAAGCTGGAAGACACGATCCGCGGCTTCAAGGGCCTGGTGGCGGGGCAGTACGACGATCTGCCGGAGGCCGCGTTCTACATGGTCGGCACGATCGAGGAAGCGGTCGACAAGGCCAAGAAAATGGCGGCCGAGGCGGCGTAACAATACGTGGCCTCATGCTTCGACAAGCTCAGCATGAGGCTAAACACCAAGGGCCTCGTCCTGAGCCTGTCGAAGGACGAGGCGAGGCTGGACGGAAAGAGAAGAAATGGCCGACACGGTTGAATTCGAGCTGGTCTCGCCCGAGCGATTGCTGTTGTCGCGCGCGGTGGAGATGGTGGTGGTGCCGGGCGAGGAGGGCGATTTCGGCGTCCTGCCCGGCCATGCCAAGCTGATCTCGGCCGTGCGCCCGGGCGTGATCGAGGTATACGAGGGCGACAAGGTCACGGACCGCATTTTCGTCGCCGGCGGCTTCGCCGAGGTGACGGCCGAGCGCTGCACCGTGCTGGCCGAAATCGCCGTGCCGGTGGCCGAGATCGATCGCGGCCGGGTCGAGCAGGATTTGAGGAACCTGATCGACGAACTGGCCGCCGCCAAGTCCGACGACGACCGCGCTTCCGTCGCGTCCAAGATCGCCGTGGCCGAGGGCATGCTGCAGGTCGTGTCGGCGGCGCGCTAGCGGCGCCGCTTCGCGAACGCCTCCGCCCGCGTCATCAGCCGCTTCGCCGTCAGATAGCTCGGCACCTCGATCCACGCGCCGTCCACCAGCACGCGGTCCTCACCCCGGGTGCGCGCGGCCTCGAACGTCTCGGCGATACGCCGCGCCTTGGCGACTTCCTCGGCCGAGGGCGTCAGCGCCCGGTTGATCGCCCAGGCGTGGTCCGGCCGCACCAGGCTCTTGCAGCGATAGCCGAGCCGCCGCGCGAACCGAGCCTCGCGCTCGGCTCCTTCCGCATCGGCGAAGGTATAGGGGCAGTCGATCGCCTCAACACCCGCGGCGCGGCAATCCACCAGAAAGCGTGTCCGCACGTGCAGAAGCTCCTGCCCATCGGGATGACGTTCGGCGCCGAGATCGGCCGCCATGTCCTCGGCCGCCACCAGGCAGGCGGTCACGCGCGGACCGGAGCGGGCGATTGCCAGCGTCTCCACCAACCCCACGGCGGTTTCCACGTTCGGCACTAGCTCGGTCGCGCCGATTGGGATGCCGTGGCGCGTTTCCGCCTGCGCGACCGTCTGATCCAGCGCCGCGATCTGCGTGGCGGAAACCGTCTTGGGCAGCAGCACGATGTCGGGAGCGCCCGGCATGACGACCGCCAGGTCGTCGCGCCCGCCCGCGTCAAGCGGATTGATGCGCACGGCGGCCAGCACCCCCGCGGCACGGCATTTTGCGTAGAGCGCGGCGGCCAATGTCCGCGCTTCGGCGCGGCGCTGGGGCGGCGTGAAATCCTCCAGGTCCTGGATCACCACGTCGGCGCCGCTGTGGATTGCCGCGCCCTGCGCCGCCGTGTCGGCCCCGCCGACGAACAGCCAGCTTCGCCGCAGCGCCGGCGGCGTCCGGGTTCCAGATCGCGGCGTTCCAGCCATCTCAGTTCGCACGCACGGCATGGCGGCTCACCATGAAGCGCTCCAGCACCGCCAGATCGGGCTCGAAGCCGAGGCCCGGCGTTTCGGGCAGAACCAGGCTTCCCTTCTCCGGCTCCCACAGCGCATGCGGCTTGGCCGCGAACGCCGCGAACAAGGTCTCGACCATCGGCCGATTGGGCAGCGACGCGGCGATGTGCGCCGTCGCCAGATACCCCGGCCCCCAATAGAAGCAATGCGGCACCACGCGCAGCTTATATTCCGCCGCCAGGGCCGCTGCGCGACGCATGCCGGTGACGCCTCCGATCTTGGCGACGCTGGGCTGCGCCACGTCAAGGGCCTTGGCGTCGAACGCACGGCGGAATTCGTCGAGCGAGCCGATATTCTCGCCGCCGGCGATCGCCACGCCTTCCCGGCGCACATCAGCCAGTCCGGTGAAATTCTCGGGCGGCCAAACCGGCTCCTCGAGCCACTCAAAGCCGCGCCCCTTGATGGCGCGGGCGATCGCGCGCGCCTCGTTCACGGTCCAGGGGCAGTTCACATCGAGCGCAACTGGAATCTCCGCCGGCAGGGCCTCGCGCGCGGCCATGAAAGCGGGCAGGGCGGTTTCGTGCAGTTTGATCATGCCGTGGCCGGCATCCAGCGCCTTGCGGCTGTTGCGCGCGATGGCATCGCGGTCGCCGCCATAGGGCAGCAGGCTCGCGTAGCAGCGCAGCTCACCATCCGTAGCACTCAGCAGCCGGAACAGCGGCTTGCCCGCGCGCTTGGCCATGATGTCCCACAGCGCGATGTCGATGCCCGATAGCGCGTACATTACCGGCCCGCCGCGGCCGAAGCTGTGGAACGCGCGCTGGGCTTGGTCGGCCAGCGCCTCGGCCAAGGCCGCGTCTTTGCCGAGGAACCAGGGCCCCACCATCGTGTGCAGAATAGCCTCGGTGCCCGGATTGACCTTGTGGCCGAACGCCTCGCCCCAGCCCACCAGGCCGCCAGCGGTCTCGACCCGCACAACAAGCGATTCCACGCGGTCCCACGCGCCCGTAGCCGCGCCGCGCGGGCCGTCCGCGTCGACCGGAATGGCGACGCGCAGCGTTTCGATGGACTTTATCTTCATGAGAGTGGCGTTCGATCTATGTCAGCGTTTCCAGCAATCGCGGCAACAGCCGGGCGCGCGGCTCCAGCGACGAGAAATGGATCCGCTCGCAATCGGTATGCGCGCCCTCGCCATCGCCGCCGCCGCCGATCAGCGCAGCGCCGGCGGGCGCAGGCTGCGCTCGTCGGCCGGCAGGCGGCCTTCCTCGACCGCGTGGCAGGCCACCAGCACACCGCCCTTGGCGTCGTCCTTCGGCGCGATCGGCTCGGGCCGCTCGGCGCGGCAGCGCTCGTTGGCGAAGGAGCAACGCGGATGGAACGCGCAGCCCGTGGGCGGGTTCAGCGGATTGGGCACCTCGCCTGCCACGGGGTTGCGCTGACGTCCGGTCATTTCCAGGTCGGGGATCGTGTCCAGCAGCATGCGCGTATAGGGGTGGCGCGGGCGGGTGAACAGCGTGCGCGTCGGCGCCACCTCGACCAGCCGGCCCAGATACATCACACCCACATGATCGGAGATGTGATAGACGACGGCGAGATTGTGCGAGATGAACAGGTAAGTCAGCTTCAGCTCGCGCTGCAGGTCCTTCATCAGATTCAAGATCTGCGCCTGCACCGACACGTCCAGCGCCGAGGTCGGTTCGTCGCAGACCAGGAACTCGGGCTTGCTGGCGAGCGCGCGCGCGATCGAGATTCGCTGGCGTTGCCCGCCCGAGAATTCGTGCGGGTATTTCTCGCCGTCCGCCGGCGACAATCCGACCTGCTGCAACAGCTCGCCGACGCGCCCGATAATCGCGTCGTTGCCCTCGATCAGGCGGAACACGCGGATCGGCTCGGCGATGATGTCGCTGACGCGCCAGCGCGGATTCAGGCTCGCATAGGGATCCTGGAAGATCATCTGCTGGCGGCGGCGCAACGGCGCCATCTCGCGGCGCGTTTTCAGCGTGCGCGTGTCGACGCCCTGGAACTCGATCCAGCCATCGCTCGGCCGGTACAGCCCCACGATCAGCCGCGCGACGGTGGATTTGCCGCAGCCCGATTCGCCGACGATCGAGAACGTCTCGCCCCGGGCGATGGCGAAATCCACCCCGTCCACGGCTTTCAGGACCAGGCGCCGCTGGCCCTCCAGCACGCGGTTGAGCAGGGGCGGCGAAACGTCGAAATAGCGCTTCAGCCCGCCGACGCGCACCAGCGGCACGTCGGTTTCCGGTACCGGTTTTGACGGTTGTTCCCTTGGGGCCTCAGCGCGCATGCAGCCAGCAAGCCACTTCGCTTACCCCCTTCGGTATCAGCCCCGGTCGCTCCTTGACGCAGCGCTCGAACACGCGCGGGCAGCGCGGGTTGAAGGCGCAGCCCTTGGGTATGGCGTTCAGTCGCGGCATCGCGCCGTCGATCTGCGCCAGGCGCGCGCGCTCGGTACCGACCGAGGGGATCGAGCCCATCAGCCCCACGGTATAGGGATGCAGCGGCTCTTTGATCACCTGGCGCACCTG
>JAHFPH010000144.1 GCA_023266845.1 Rhodospirillaceae bacterium | reverse complement strand
ATGTAGGCGTTGGCCTCGCCGGGGGTGCAGCCCAGTTGCTGCGCCAGGCCGAAGCCGGAAATGCCGTAGATGATGCCGAAATTGATCGCCTTGGCCTTGCGCCTGGTCTGCGGATCCATTCCCTTGATCGGCACGCCGAAGACCTGCGAGGCGGTCATGGCGTGGATGTCCACCCCGTCGCGGAACGCCTTGCGCAGGCCCTCGATGTTCGCGATCTCGGCCACCAGGCGCAGCTCGATCTGCGAATAGTCCACCGACACCAGCTTGTAGCCCTTGGCTGCCATGAAGGCGCGGCGGATTTTGCGGCCCTCCTCGGTACGGGTCGGGATGTTCTGCAAATTCGGATCGGTCGACGACAGGCGCCCGGTGCTGGTGCCGGCCAGCGAGAACGAGGTATGCAAGCGGCCGGTCTCGGGGTTGATCTGTTCGACCAGCGCGTCGGCATAGGTGCTTTTGAGCTTCGATAGCTGGCGCCAGTCCAGCACGCGCTCGGCGATCGCGTGCCCGCCCGCGGCCAGCGGCTCCAATATGTCGGAATGCGTGCTGTAGGCGCCGGACTTGGTCTTCTCGCCGCCCGGCAGCTTCAATTTATCGAACAAAACCTCGCCCAGTTGCTTGGGCGAGGCGATGTTGAAAGGCTCGCCGGCAAGCTTGTGGATTTTCTTTTCCAATTCGGCGATGCGCTCGGCGAAATCCTTGCTGAGGCGCGCGAGCTCGGTGCGGTCCACCAGCACCCCGGCGCGCTCCATCTCGGCCACCACCGCGGGCATCGCGCGCTCGATGGTTTCGTAGATCGACACAAGATGATCGGCGGCCAGGCGCGGCTTGAGGGTCTGGTGCAGGCGCAAGGTCACCTCGGCGTCCTCGGCGGCGTATTCCAGCGCCTTGTCCAGCGCCACGCGGTCGAAGGTGATCTGGTTCTTGCCGCTGCCCGTCACGTCCTCGAACTTCACGGTGGAGTGACCCAAGTGAAGGTCCGACAGCGCGTCCATGCCGTGGCCGTGCAAGCCGCCTTCCAGCACGTAGGAGATCAGCATCGTGTCGTCGATCGGCGCGACGCTTGCGCCGTAGCGCGCGAAAACTTCCATGTCGTATTTGATGTTGTGGCCGATTTTCAGCACGGCCGGATCGGCGAACAGGGGCTGCAGCGCCTTCAGCGCGTCTTTAAGCGGAATCTGCTTGGGCTTTTCGGCGCCGCCAAAATCCATCTCGCCCGGCTTGGCCGCGCCGACATGGCCCACGGGGATGTAGCAGGCCTCGCCCGGTCCGGTGCTGAGCGATATTCCCACCAGCTCGGCGCGCATCGCGTCGAGCGAGGTGGTTTCGGTATCGACCGCCACGATGCCCAGGTCCGTCGCGTGCGCTATCCAGCGCTCCAGCGCCTTCATGTCCTGCACCAGCTCGTATTTCGAGCGGTCGATGGCGCCGACCTTGGCCTGCGCCGGCGTCCCGGCGTCTTTTGGCGCCTGCTTGGGAGTGTCGGCGTGCAGCGCCGCGCCCTCGTCCTTGGCCGACGGCGCGCCCTTGCCCTGGCCGTTCTGCAGGCGCTGGATCAGCGAGCGGAACTGGTTCTCGGACAGGAATTCCAGCAGCTTGTCGCGGTCGAGCGCGCGGCGAACCAGCGTTTCCAGCGCCGGCGCCTTGTCGACGTCGCGTTTCAACGTCACCAGCTCTCTGGATATGCGCGCGAGCTTCGCGTTTTCCAGCAGCGCCTCGCGGCGCTTTGGTTGCTTTATCTCGCCCGCGCGCTTCAGCAGCGTTTCCAGATCGCCGTATTCGGTTATCAGTTGCGCCGCGGTTTTGACGCCGATGCCCGGCACGCCCGGCACGTTGTCGGTGCTGTCGCCGGCCAGCGCCTGCACCTCGATCACCTTGTCGGGGTCGACGCCGAATTTCTCGCGCACCTCGGCCGCGCCGATCGGCCGGTTCTTGATCGGGTCCAGCATGCCCACGCCGGGCTCGACCAGCTGCATCAGATCCTTGTCGGAAGAGATGATAGTCACTTCCGTGCCGGCCTGCTTCGCCAGCGTGGCGTAGGTGGCGATCAGATCGTCGGCCTCGAACCCCGCCATCTCGACCGATTGCACGTTGAACGCCCTGGTGGCGTCGCGCACCAGCGCGAATTGCGGGATCAGCTCGGGCGGCGGCTCGGGGCGGTGCGCCTTGTAGTCCTTGAAAATCTCGTTGCGGAAGGTCTTACGCGCGGTGTCGAAGATCACCGCGATGCCGTCGCAATCCGTGCCGTCCAAAAGCTTCATCAGCATGTTGCAGAAGCCCAGCACGGCGCCGACCGGCGTGCCGTCGGCGCGCGTGAGCGGCGGCAAGGCGTGGAACGCGCGGAAAATGAAGCCCGATCCGTCCACCAGGAACAGGTGGCGCATCGGGGCGGCGGTTTTCTTGGCCATCGGCTGCAAGTCTAGCCCAACCCCCTGCCGACGGCTTTGTGGATAAAACCTTGAACCCAAACGCTATTCGCCTTGGCTCGCGCCTCTTGAACCGCGCCCGGCGCTTCCCAAATTACCTCCTGTTCGCGGACGCCCATCCGGGGCCGCGGACAAAACCCGGGTCCGGCCGCGCCCTAAGGCGGTGGACCCACCACACCCATGTTGCTCATTGGAGGATATGGCCATGCAACACTTCGACTTCTCGCCATTTTTCCGCTCGACGGTCGGCTTCGACCGCATCGCCGATCTGCTGGACGAGGCGCAGCGCGCCGCCGACGGCGACGGCTACCCGCCCTACAACATCGAATCGGTGGGCGAAAACCAGTACCGCATCACCATGGCCGTGGCCGGCATGACCGACGAGGATTTGTCGGTGGTGCAGCACGAAAACACGCTGGTGGTCGGCGGCAGGGCCCGCCAGCCGGCGGACAGCGCGCAGTTCCTGCATCGCGGCATCGCCGGCCGCGCGTTCGAGCGGCGTTTCAGCCTGGCCGATTTCGTGAAGGTCACCGGCGCCAGCCTGGCGAACGGCCTTTTGACCGTGGACCTGGTGCGCGAAGTGCCCGAGGCGAAGAAGCCCCGGACCATTGCCATCGCGAACGGCTCAGGCAAGGCGAAGACCATCGAAGCCAAGGCAGCTTAAGTCGAGGCGATCATGGGCGAAGCGGAGGGCGGGGATTTCGGTTCCCGCTCTTCGCGTATCCCCCGTTCAAATGTGAAAAGGTTCGGCCCTCGTGCTTCGACAGGCTCAGCATGAGGGCCTCACCCTGAGCTTGTCGAAGGGCGAGGCCCGCCGGAGCGATCTCAGTGCGCGGCCTGCCGCGCGCCCGCTTTCAACTTGAATTGCCGGCCGCAATAGGGGCAATCCACCTTGCCGTCGACCAGCGTCAGGTAGACGCGGGGATGGCCAAGGACCAACCCATTGCCGTCGCAGGCGACTGACGTGCTGTCGACTTCCTTTATTTCGGGCGGGCTGATCGGCATGGGTCCCCTTGGGCCTTTTGCGGCTGATTTGACCTTCGCGACGGCGCGATGATACGCATGGCGCCGCCACAATCAACTTCCCTCGAGAGTCGGTCCACGGATGGGCGCCACGCTCGCCGACCCCGGTTTTTCGCAACGCCCGGCCAGCCCGGTCCAGGCCGTCGCCGTCAAGGGGCTGACGAAGATCTACCGCGGGCGCGGCGGCGGGCGCACCGCGCTCGATACGGTCGATCTGGAAATCCCGCGCGGCAGCCTTTTCGCCCTGCTCGGCCCCAACGGCGCGGGCAAGTCCACGCTGATCAACATCCTGGCCGGGCTGGTGCTGAAGACATCGGGCCAAGCCAGCGTCTGGGACATCGATATCGACCGCGATCCGCGCGGCGCGCGCGCCGCCATCGGCGTGGTGCCGCAGGAATTGAACATCGACCCGTTCTTCACCCCGCGCGCGCTGCTGGAATTGCAGGCCGGGATGTACGGCGTGCCCAAGGCCGAGCGCCGCACGATGGAAATCCTCGACGCGCTGGGCCTGGCCGACAAGGCCGAGGTCTATCCGCGCACGCTCTCGGGCGGCATGCGCCGCCGTCTGCTGGTGGCGAAAGCGATGGTGCACGATCCGCCCGTTCTGGTCCTCGACGAGCCCACGGCCGGGGTGGACATCGAACTGCGTCAGCAGCTCTGGAGCTATGTGCGATCCCTGAACCGCAACGGCACGACCGTGCTGCTAACCACGCATTATCTGGAAGAGGCCGAGCAGATCTGCGACCGCATCGCCATCATCGACCGCGGCCGGGTGCTGTGCTGCGAGGACAAAGCAGCGCTGCTGGCGCGCATCGACGCCAAGGAACTCACCGTGCATCTGGGCGTGGACGCTGCCGCGGTGCCCGGCGCGCTGATGCAGTTCGGCGCCACGCTGATGGGCCCGCGCAAGCTCGCGATCCATTACAAGCCCAGCGCCGCGCCGGTGGCGAAAATCCTCGCCGCGATCCAGGCGAGCGGCTTGCCGGTGGTGGACCTGACCACGACCGAAAGCGACCTCGAGGACATTTTCCTTCAGCTCACGCGCGCGGCGCGCCGGGACGGAAAACCGTCGTGATGATGATGCAGCGCGCGGCGTTTCTGGCCGTCCTGTCGTTGCTGGGCTGCGCGCCCAGCCTGCAGCCGCCGGGCAGGCTCAACGACGCGGCGCGGCTGGACGACGACCGCTTCATCACCCATGACGGCATCGAATTGCGGGTCAAGGTCTGGCGGCCCGAGGGCCAGCCGCGCGCCGCGGTCCTGGCGCTGCACGGCTTCAACGACTACCGCAACGCCTTCGGCGATTCCGCGACGGAATGGGCGAAGGCGGGCATCGTCACCTATGCCTACGACCAGCGCGGCTTCGGCGAAGCGCCCGAGCCGGGCATCTGGGCCGGCGCCGAGGCGCTGGTGCGCGACGCGGGCGACATGGCGCGGCTTATGCGCGCGCGCGATCCCGACCTGCCGCTGTTCCTGCTCGGCGAAAGCATGGGCGCGGCGGTGGCGATCGTCGCCGTGGCCGGCGACGCGCCGCCGCCGGTCGACGGCGTCGTCCTCTCGGCGCCGGCATTGTGGGGCCGCCAGGGCATGTCCGATCTGCAAAGCGGTTCGCTCGATTTCCTCGCCCATGTCATGCCCTGGTTTCCGGTCGACGGGCGCGGCACCGGCCGCGTGGCGTCCGACAACACGCCGATGCTGCGCCAGTTGGGCGCCGATCCCCTGGTCCTGAAATACAACCGCATCGACACGGTGTACGGGCTGGTCAACCTGATGGACGTCGCGCAAACCGCGGCACCGCGCTTCGCCGCCACGGCGCTGATCCTCTTGGGCGACAACGAGCAGCTCATCCCCAAGGGGCCGGTCGATAAATTCCTGAACGACCTGCCGGCCGACGCGGCGCCGCGCCAGCGCCTGGCCGTCTATCCCAAGGGCTTCCACATGCTGTTGCGCGACCTGAACGCTGGGGTGGTTCGGCGCGACATCGCGGCCTGGATCGCCGATCGCGCCGCCAAGCTGCCCTCGGGCGCGGAAAGGAAAATCAGCCGCGGAGACACGGAGGCGCAGGGCAAAAACTAGGCCGCGATCTCGTAAATTGCCGTCGACAGTCCGCGAACTTCCGCCTTGAGGCGGCAAGCGGCCGTCACACGGAGTCGGCGACAGGGCTGAAATGTACCATGAGCCGACATTCAAATGCGGCTAGCGGACAAGCTGACGAAGCTCCATCAATGGACAACACCGGTGCCAGAATGGCGAAGTATATTGAACTGACCATAGGTATCCTTGAGATCAAGCTTGATTGCGCCTGACGCCTTTGTCGATGCGCTGCCGACCTCGGCCTGCTCGAACTCGATACCATTTGGGATGTTGATGCGAACCCTATGCGGCTGGCCCGTCGCTGGGCTCTTGATTGGACGGCCCTCCGCATCCAACACGCCCGGTATTGTCACTTTCGCGGTTCGGGCCTCGATGTCCACCTCGAACTTGATAGGCTTGTACAGCGGTTCATGTGCCTTGCTGGACATGGCGTGATAAACCCACCAGTGGGTTGCCTCGTCCTTTGTCTCACCGCCATACAGAATTGTCGCGAGTGCCTTGCGTTGATACTCATTAGCGCGATCATCGATGATCGATTGCAGCTCGCCATTGCCTTTAAAAATGGGCCCCGGCCACGTATAGATCAGCGCAACGTTTAGGCCGCTGAGCTTGACTTCTCCGAAATGCCCCTTGTCAATACGTATGACCTCAAAACCGCGGCAACTTCCGCCCGTGGGCAGCGATTCAAACTGGCATGGACAGCCGTAATCGCAGTTGCAGCTTCCAAATTCGACGCCTTCGACATACCAATCAGTGTTGGACATCGCTTCCTCGCTTGCCATTCGACTTAAGAAAAGCACTCAATCTGCAGAAACAACTGATAATAATAGCACGGCACCACTTCCAAACAAACCAATGCCCGCCGCATAACCGACCCACCGCCCATACGGCAAGAGCTTTTCCAGCAGCACGTAGATGGCTAAGCCGGTGATCCAAAAGAGGTTCATGATCCCGCCGAAGAACAGGAGGATCATGAGAAACGCGCAGCAGCCCACGCAGTATGCGCCATGCCGCAATCCCATACGCAGAGCGCCCTTTAGCCCTGGCTGTTGGGGGCCCGTGAGAAACCGGATAGGATACTGACACTGGGTTAGGCAGATTTGTTTGAACGGCGTGAATTGGTAAATGCCGGCGGCAATCAAGATAAAGCCACCGAGCACCCCACTCGAAACGCTTATCTTGACCGACATAAGGCCGACAATTCCCAGGCCCCACTGGAGCAACGCGGCAAATAGGCTGAACAGTGCCCAAACGACCAGATATGCGGACAGAAACGTTGCCGTCAATGCCAGTGGGTTAGCAATGTCGCGGCGTTGTCGTTTGATTGCCGCATATAGCAAAACAGTAGGAGCCGAGCTAGGAAGCATCATGGCGATCATCATGATCCACCACATGAAGAAAACCAGCGCCGCATAACTCGGTGTCCAGACCGCCGGCGTCATTAGCGTGTGGCCTGGCATGGCCGTCATTTCAAAGGCGGACATATCCATGCCGACGCCAAATATTATGTAGGTTGCGCTCAGCCCGGTAATCGCCACAAGAGAGGCAAATACGATTGCGCGATCGCGTTTCAACACATGTTCAATGATCGAGGCGTTCGGCATTAGACCAACGAAGCGATAGTTAGCAGTCTGAATAACATTTGGCCGACATCCAGAAGATGGTTACCAGATCGGTAGTGATGATAGCAATGGGCTGCGCTGCCCGGTAGTTTGCTATCCCTCCAATCTTTCAAGTACCGCGATCACCGCGAAATTTCCCCAAATCCCGATGACCGGCCCCCGGAACGGAACCGGCTGGAAAGTAGTTGAACGGCTGATTTGACGCCAACGCCTTGCTAGCCGACGCGCTGCGCCTATTACCTGATGTATCCGCCGGTGATGGGCCTGCCACAAACAAAATACCGCCGGCCCTCGCGCCCAGCCGGCAACATATATCAGCTTTTGGGATTGCTGGGGTACAGCTAATGACTGCATAGGGCCAATAGCGGCGGTTGGGCCGTGTCCGCGACATGTCCGGTTAGCGGTAAACCCGGAAGTGCTGGTTCGCAGTCGATGGACCTGAGCCGACCGTGATTCAAGCTCCCAAAATGGGGGTCTTGAATCATGCGGCATGAACGCAGCGACTATGAGCGGGCCGTCATCAAGCTGATGCTTCCGCACAAGCCGCGCCG
The DNA here is from genome assembly GCA_023266845.1 of Rhodospirillaceae bacterium. GTDB lineage: Bacteria > Pseudomonadota > Alphaproteobacteria > JAEULC01 > JAEULC01 > JAEULC01. Next base: position 261 of record JAHFPH010000144.1, on the reverse strand, counting down.
TGTTCCTCCTCTGGACGATCGACTCGTTTTCAATTGCATCTCGTGAGTTCTGCGGCCGGTCCCGCTCAGGCCAGCCCGCGTTCCAACGCCTGGGCCAGCCTGCGCGCGAAGGCGGCGGGATCGGCCGGGGTTTCCCCTTCCACGATCCGCGCCTGATCCAACAGCAGATGCGCCATGTCGTCCAGCGCCAGGGCGCCCGCGGGCTTGCCCACCTGCTTGGCCAGGGCGGCGATCAGCTTGTGGCGCGGATTGATCTCCAGG